>JAYOII010000073.1:0-10911 GCA_038118685.1 Opitutia bacterium | reverse complement strand
GGTAGCACAGGAGTTTTTGGTACTCTCAGTCGGGGTTCGAATCCCTGCCGGGCTGCCATTTTACCTTTGGCCAGTTTGAGTTACTTCTGCTTGATGATTTAGTTGTTGGGCGTAGACGAGGGATCGAATGGATCGAAAGGAGCGGGAGAAGGGATAGCCGGTGCGTCGTTTGATGACGGTGGTTCGTTGAAGATGTCCTCAAGCGGCACTGCACTGGCGTTTGCCTCCGCAAAAGGATTTGCAGGCGGTGCGGGAATCTCCTGGGAGGATGCTCCTTCACTTTCAAAGGGATCGAAGGTCGGCGGTGGAGGTGGTGCGGGAACCTCGGGCAGGGGTTGTCCTTCGCCTTCAAACGGATCAAAGGTCGGCGCGGGTGGCGGCGGCGGGGGAGCAAAGGTTTCGGGAGCCGGATCGGTCGGCGGTGGAGGTGGTGCGGGAACCTCGGGCAGGGGTTGTCCTTCGCCTTCAAACGGATCAAAGGTCGGCGCGGGTGGCGGCGGCGGAGGTGGTGCGGGAACCTCGGGCAAAGGAGCCGGTTCGGGGGCCGGTGGCGGAGGAGGCGGAGCCACAGGGGGGGAGGGTTGCCCTTCGCTTTCAAACGGATCGAAGGTAGGCGCGGGAGGAGGCGGCGGAGGAGCAATGGTTTCGGGAGTCGGATCGGTCGGTGATGCGGGAACCGCAGGCAAAGGGGCCGGTTCGGGGGCCGATGGCGGAGGCGGCGGAGCGACGGAGGGGGAGGTCGGTTCGGTCGCGCTGGAGCTTTCCTCTTCCGGAGACGGCGTGGTTGGACTAACGGCTGGAGTGGCCGGGGGATAAGGAGGCTCGGGTATCTCGATGGGTGTCGGAGGCGCGGCCGGAGCCTCGACTCTCGAACCCGTGATGAGATCTTGCACGGGTGTACCGTTGACAAATCGAAGCTCGGAGACCTTTTGGCCGTTCTCGTTCCATTCGGTGCAAATTCCGTGCTCTTGATCTTTTTCGAAATTGAAGTCGAAGGCAAGTTGACCATTGGAAAACCAACCCTTGGAGTTTCCTTCCATCATGTCGTCTATGAAATCCGCAACGATGCGCTTTTGCCCATTCTCATACCATGTGGTTTTCAAGCCATGCCTCTTGTCCTTTTGGAAGGAAATTGACATACTTTGCTGACCCGAAGGATACCATTCGGCGGCAGGCCCCTCCCTCAACCCGTGCCGGTAGAAGGTGGATGACTTTTTGGATTCGTCGGGATACCATTCCAAGGCCTCGCCATGGGGTTTCCCATCCTTCATGCCGACTTGAAATACTTTCGCGCCATTGGGATGCCATTCTTTTTTCGGGCCGTTCAAAATATTGTCGGAGTAAGTTTCGACCCGAAGCAGTTCCCCTGTGATCCGGTATTCCTCCGCTTCTCCTTCTCGAACCCCTTCGGCAAAACGGATGACCCTTCTCTTCCGTCCGTTGTAAAAATATTCAATTGTTTCGCCATGACGTTTTCCATCTTTCCAGCCGGATACCGACTTCGTCGGGCTTTGCTCGAAGGTTTCAATGGCCTTGCCTGAAAAGATTTTCGTTGGCCTTGAAAAGTTCCCGTCCGCATTGGCCAACCGGACGATCCCTTCTTCGTCGAGATCCAGCCAGTGCAACATAACCGTTTGATCCGAAATGGAGCTGGGGGAAGAGGGTTTCACGCACGAGGAAAAAAACAAGACCAAGAGCAGGCTAAAGCCAGATAGTATAAACATTTTCATCACATAAATGTAATGCCGACAGGGTTACTTCGTTGCAAGAGGTTTTTGCGTTGGCTCAAAGGAGGCAAAACCATGGAAAGGCAATCCGATCACCGGATGTCCTTTGGCAAGCAGGTTGAACCCTACTTGGAATCCTCCCGACCAAGAAGAAACTCCTCGAGATCCCTTCTTTGTTTTTTGGAAGGACGACCCTTTGACGACGAAAGGCAGCCCCCGATCCTGAACTTTTGGTTCTCTTCGGCAGCACGGACGTATGCTTCGGCAGGAGTCAAGTCCTCGTAATGTTCCTCCGCATGACTTGCGGAAACTCTCTTTTCGAGCAGTTTCAGGACTTTGACGGTTTTGAGAAGGGAACCCTTGCGGATCTCCAGAAGGTCACCCGCTTGGAGTTTGCGGGACGGTTTGGCGGTTCGGTCGTTCACCTTCACCCAGTTTCTCTTGCAGGCATCCGCTGCAAGGGTTCTGGTCCTGAAATGTCGGGTGGACCAAAGCCACCGGTCCAGTCGGCAGTCAGGCATTACGGATTGGCCTGTTTTCCTGCAGCCAACCTGATTTCCAAAGAAAAAGTTTTTCCCGATTTGAGTCGGACTTGCAGGTTTTTGTTTTTTGGCCCGGGCAAGACGATCTCGTCGACGTCGGATGACTTGATTCCGCTCCTTCGCAGGGCGTATGGAAGAAAGTTAAGTATCTCGGGCGGGTAATCGCCAAAGTCCGGAATCAGGAAATCTCTCTTGGACAGGCGCAAACCCGCAAGCAGAAAAACAAATCGATCTTCCTCGGGAAGTTTCAATCCGTGAGCAATCTTGTCGAGGGTTTTGATGCCCGCCGTTCGAATGCCATTTTCAATGTCGTTGACGATTGAAGTGGCTACGCCGCTGGCTTCGGCCAATTGGGGTTGAGTCATTCCGGTCTTGCTTCGAAACGCCTTGAGTTTTTTCCCGAATGTCTTGGATCCGCTCATTCAACCACCCTCAATGGTTGACGGTCTTTTGGCAAGTCAATTGACTTCCTGTCATTGTTTTTCCCTTAGGATTGCCCGGTAGATCATTCCCGAAGAGTTGAGATCTCCGGTTTTGGAGAGATTCCCATCGACGGGTCTGAGTTCGAGAAAAAATTCCCGGTCTGTCGCAACAGCGGAACGATTAGAGTCGGCGGTTCGAACCGGTGTGGCGGCGGTGGAATTGGTTTCGGGGGTCGGGGCTTTCGAATCCTCCGCTTGGTTTTCGCTGGAGTCGAACCAATTTGAAACATCCTCAAAGACTTGGTGTGCCTTTTCTTTGTTTTCAAAATAAAGTACGACAAAGCCTCCTAGAACAAGGAAGCAAGTCAGGTAAAGAACCCATCTTAACTTTTCGCGTTTCGGCTTGGGTGGTCTTGGTCCCTGTATGCTTTCGTCCCATTCTTCCCATTCCCGTCTTTCTTTTGCCTTCTCGATTACGGCACCTGCAATGATGGCCAGTTCGTACAGAACGTAGAGAGGCACCGTTAGAATACAAAGGGTCACCGGGTCGCCTCCTGGGGTTATGAAGGCTGCTGAGATCAGGAGGATCACAAGTACAAGCCTACGGTTGTCGCGAAGCTTTTTAACGGATAGAATTCCTATTTTTACAAGGAGGATGAGGACCAGAGGGAACTGAAAGGCTATCCCGACGGCGAAAGTCATCCAAATCACTGTACTGTAGTAGTTGCCGGCCTCGGGGCGATAAACGTCAAGTCCAAGGATATTGAAAGAAAACTCGATCGTAAAGGCCAGGGAGTAGGGAAGAATGAAGAAATAGGTCATCGAGGCGCCGGCCAGAAAAAGAAGGGTGGCAACGAGGCATCCCGGCAAGAAAACTCTTTTTTCCCGAGCCGTTAGTCCGGGGACCACGAAGCCCCCGATGAAATAGAGGATCAGGGGGAGTGAAATTCCGATTCCGCCAAGAAAACAAATCTTCATGGCGATGAAGATGGGGGAAAAGGAACGAATGACTTGGAGCAGGTTGCGATTCTTACCTACCGAAAAATGACTGAGAATCCGCGTTTGATGGTGAGGATCCGTGATGCCCCATGCATCCAAGTCTTCTTCCCGGGCATTTCTCAACATACGCAGGTCGACGTCTTGTTGATTAAGGCTTTCGACGTATTCTTCGAGTCCGATGCTTTGAAGGTCGACTTCGATCCTTCCAAAATCCTCAACAGCGGACACCAAGGGCATTTGAAGAACTTTGACGGAGTCGTCTAGAAAGACCGCAATCCCGAGGCAGCCACCTATAAAAGCAAGAATTGACTTGAAGATAACCCACCTCAGCTCTTCCAAATGCTCAAGAAAATGCATTTCGTCGGGCTTTGGTTTCCCGGAATCGGGTTTCTTTTTAAACATGCCGACCAATCCATCCTCTTTGAATCTTTCCCCAAAGGTCTTTGGCTTGTCGCTTTTGTTTTCCGAACTCATTTGAAGATAAGTAGAATGAAAATCCTGGTGTTTTAAAATCTGGGAATGTCTGATTATGGAGAAAAACCGTTTTTCGTCCATTGGAAACTATGCAAATTGAAAATCAAGGCCTTGGGGTCGGGAAGTCGTTCGTTGACAAAATGTCCAAAAAATAAGATGAAATTCCCTTCGTTTATTCATCTCTTGCCTTTTCCACCTCGAGGCATGGGGTGACTTTCCTCAGAAGCTAACACAACTACAAGACAATGGCCCAAAAAAAGAAGGCAAAGCCTGCCAAGAGCAAAACATCCAAGAAAGCGCTCAAAAAAAGCGCTTCCAGTAAAGCCAATAGCCCAAAGTACGTCTATGACTTTGGCAAGAAAACCGATGGAGATGCTACTCAGCGTTCCCTTTTGGGGGGCAAGGGCGCGAACCTTGCCGAAATGGCTAAGATCGGACTTCCCGTCCCACCGGGTTTTACCATCACTACCGAAGTTTGCACCTATTTCTACGCAAACAAGCAGTCCTACCCTAAGGTTTTGGAGGAGCAAGTAAGGGCTTCCGTCGCCCGCACCGAAAAACAACTCGGAAAAAAATTGGGCGACCTCAAGAAACCTTTGTTGCTTTCGGTTCGCTCGGGAGCACGGGATTCCATGCCCGGCATGATGGATACCATCTTGAACCTTGGCTTGAACGATGAAACCGTCGAGGCTTTGGCGACATCTTCTGGAAACGAGCGATTTGCATGGGATTGTTATCGTCGTTTCATTCAAATGTACGGTGACGTCGTCATGGGTGTCCAGAAATTACCCGGGGAGGAGCACGACCCGTTCGAACACATAATCGACTCCTACAAAGAGGAGCTTTTTCCCAAAGAAAAGGGTGAGATTGACGACAGCCGTCTTAACGTTTCGCACGTAAAGGAATTGGTTTCCCGTTTCAAAGCCTTGGTGAGGAAAAGAGCAGGTAGTGATTTCCCCACTTGTCCATGGGAACAACTCTGGGGTTCCGTCGGCGCGGTATTTGGTTCTTGGATGAATGACCGCGCCAACGTCTATCGCCGCAAATACGGCATTCCAGCGTCTTGGGGCACTGCGGTTAACGTTCAAGCGATGGTTTTTGGAAATTCCGGTAAGAAATCAGGTTCCGGAGTCGGGTTTACCCGTGATCCCGCAACCGGCGAGAAAGTTCTCTACGGTGAGTTTCTGACCGATGCCCAGGGAGAGGACGTTGTGGCAGGTGTTCGCACTCCGCGTCCGGTCGCTCAACTCAAGCGAGTGCTACCCAAGGCCTTCAAAGGCTTAGTTGACGTCCAAAAGAAATTGGAAAAACACTTCAAGGACATGCAGGACTTCGAGTTTACCATCGAGGACGAAGTGCTGTACATGCTTCAGACCCGCAATGGAAAGCGTACCGGGATTGCCGCCGTCCGCATAGCGGCTGAGATGGTAAAGGAGCGTTTGATCGATTGGAAGACCGCGATCAATCGGGTTCCCGCTGAGCAACTTGACCAAGTTCTTTCTCCCGTATTCGATGCGGTTGCCCTGAAGAAGGCGACTTTGCTTTGCAAGGGCTTGCCGGCCGGACCCGGTGCCGCCAGCGGGCGTATTTTCCTCAATGCCGAAAAAGCCGTGGAAGAAGCCAAGAACGGGCCGGTTCTGCTTACCCGGGTGGAAACCTCCCCCGAAGACTTGCGCGGAATGATTGCCGCACAGGGCATCTTGACTTCACGTGGAGGCGTTTCCTCGCATGCTGCTTTGGTTGCCCGTCAAATGGGCAAGGTTTGCGTTTGCGGTGCGGCCGATCTCGAGGTCAATTACAAGGCGCGGACCGTCAAGGTTGCCGGGAAGACCTTCAAGGAAGGAGACTACCTTTCGATCAACGGAACGAGCGGAGAAGTTTTCGCGGGTGAACTCAAGACCGCCCCGTCGGAAATCATTCAAGTTCTTGTCGAAAAGAAATTGGATCCCAAGAAGAGCCGGGATTACCAAAACTTTTCCAAGCTCATGGATTGGTGCGAAAAGGCTACCAAGATGACCGTTCGCACTAACGCTGATTCGCCTTCTCAAGTGGCTAATGCAGTGGCATTTGGAGCTACCGGAATCGGGCTTTGCAGAACGGAGCACATGTTCTTCGAAGGTAATCGGATCGACGCTATGCGGGAAATGATTCTGGCAGAGGATGAGCCCGCCCGTCGCAAGGCGCTTAAGAAATTACTCCCTTATCAGCGGCGTGATTTTCAAGGCATCTTCAAGGCTTTGGCCGGAAAACCCGCGACCATCCGTTTGCTCGACCCGCCTCTGCACGAATTCCTGCCTCATGATGCCGCAGCCCAACGGGATTTGGCCAAGAAACTTGGAGTTTCCTTGGCTTCCATCAAGAAGCGGGTGGAAGATCTCCATGAATTCAACCCCATGCTTGGGCATCGCGGATGCCGCCTGGGAATCTCTTATTCCGAAGTTACGGAAATGCAAGCTCAGGCAATCCTTGAGGCGGCCATTCTCGTCAAGAAGACCGGGGTAGACGTTAATCCTGAAATTATGGTTCCTTTGGTCGGTTTTCCCCGCGAGCTTGAACTTCAAGTCGAGATCATTCACGAAACGGCCAAGAAAGTTTTCGCCGCCAAGGGTGAAAAGGTAAAATACTTGGTTGGAACGATGATTGAAATTCCCCGAGCTGCTCTTGTTGCCGATGAAATTGCCAAGACCGCTCAGTTCTTCAGCTTCGGAACCAATGACCTTACCCAAACCACCATGGGCATGAGCCGAGATGATTCGGGCAGTTTCCTTCCGAATTATACTGAGCTCGACATCCTTTCGGCGAACCCCTTTGCCAGCGTGGACCAGAGCGGAGTCGGTCAACTCATGGAAATCGCCGTCAAAAAGGGCAAATCCAAACGCCGCGGAATTAAACTCGGGATCTGCGGAGAACACGGAGGAGATCCGGACAGCGTCAAGTTTTGCCACCAAATCGGCTTGAACTACGTGAGTTGTTCGCCTTTTCGGGTACCAACCGCAAGGCTTGCGGCTGCTCAGGCAGCGGTTTCCTAGGATACAATCTGCTTGAAGAAATTCTTAAAAGAGGCTCGAGCGCATGACGTTCGAGCCTCTTTCTTTTTTGAGGTTCAGTCTCTGGTGCCTTTTCTTTGAGGGGTATGTTCGAGGTAAAGGAAAAGCCAAAATTAGTCGAACGGGCCTTTCTCATATCGGTCATCCGGCGAGAGGACGAAAGGGAAGAAGCCGAATCCCTTTTGAAGGAACTGAGCGAACTGGTAGGCAACCTTGGGATCGAGGTTTGCTGGGAAACCGTTGTCCGCGTCCGCAAGACTTTTCCAGGTCACATATTGGGAAAGGGTAAGCTCGAAGAGGTTGTCAATCAGGTGAGGGAATTGAATTGCGACGTAATCATTTTTGACAATGAAATTTCCCCCGGACAGCAACGCAATTGGGAAGAAGAAGCCAAGGTACTCGTCATTGATCGCCATGAAGTGATTTTGGACGTCTTTGCCACACGCGCTCAAACGAAGGAAGCCCGCCTCCAAGTTCGCCTGGCGAGACTGGAGTATTCTTTGCCCAGATTGAGAAGAGCATGGACACACCTGGGCAGGCAGCGTGGCGGCGGGGTTACGCAGCGGGGAGAAGGCGAGGCCCAGATCGAATTGGATCAACGTATGCTCCGGGACAAGATTGCTTCAACCAAGCGGGAGATTGCTCAGGTTTCGGTCCGTCGCTCGACGGGTCGAAAAAAAAGACAGAGGATCCCCCTTCGCACTTTGGCCATAGTGGGTTATACCAATGCAGGCAAATCAACTTTGCTGAACTGCATGACCGGTGCGAAGGTGCTTTCCGAAGACAAACTCTTTGCGACTCTGGATCCAACAAGCAGGAAGGTAAGGTTGCCAAGTGGACGCACGGTCGTGCTGACCGATACCGTGGGCTTTATTCGAAAACTTCCTCACCGCTTGGTGGATGCATTCAAGGCCACCCTGGAGGAAGCTTTGGTCGCGGATTTGCTTCTTCATATCGTGGATCTTTCCAACCCCGAGTTTGCCGAGCAAATGGAAACGACAATTGAGGTTCTCGAGGAACTTGGTGGAGCGGACAAGGAGATCTTGACCGTTTACAACAAGGTTGATCAGGTGGACGATCCGGTGACCAAGGCGAACGCTCAAAATCTTGTGGGCGAATGTTCGTTCCTTAGCGCCAAGACGGGTTTCGGGATCGAGGGCCTGCTCGAACTCATCGAAAACAAACTCGATGAGGGCGAGTTTGCACGGGATTACTTGATACCGCACGAGCAATATTCGTTGGTTTCCAAGCTTCGTGAGCAAGGAAGCCTGCTTGCGGAGGAGGTGGTTGAAAAGGGAGTCAGCGTCAAGGCAACGCCGAGGGGAAGCCTGGCTTACCAACTCAAAGAATTTATCGACCCTTCCTGAAGAGGGAGCCAATTTGGCTTACTGCTTATTGTTTCTCCTTTGGTAGTCGACCAAGGTGACGCGGAACATATTGGCTGAAATCCAAAACACACCGGTCATGCAAAAGGAAGTCATTCCGGCCACAATATAGATGGCGGTAGGGTCGGAGGAAGGCACGTGCGGCATCAAGACCCAAAACATGAAACCGAAAAAGACGATCGAAAGTAAAAAGTCAACTACGAGGCCTGTCTTGGAAACGAGGGGCTGGTCTTCGGTTTGATCTGACATAATCAACGAATGATGAATTATTTTTGGATTGGGTCAAACTTATCCCGCGCTTTGAGCGGCTTCCAGTATTCGGGTTTTGATCTCCGGAATGCTCAAGTCATTGAGAATGCTCGGCTTGATCCGGTTGAAGGGAAGGGGGGGGAGGTGATCCAGTTTTTCCCTCAGGCAAAGATTTCGGTTCGCGGAAACCTCGTCCACTCGGTCGATCGGAGTGAAATGAGGAGCGGATTTGATTGCTTGGGGGCAAGTCTCGACAATTTCCTTGATTGCCAAAACCGCATCGGCAAATCGATCGAGCTCTATCTTCCCATAGCTTTCGGTCGGTTCGATCATAAGTCCGAAAATTTCCGGGAAGGCAACCGTCGGCGCATGAAAGCCAAAGTCCAGAAAAAGTTTGCCGACTTGGGGGATGGCTTTGGCTTTCGGAACACCGGCTTTTTCCAATCGATCGAAATCTTCATCGGAGAGAGTCAGGATAAACTCGTGCATTCTGGGGGACTGGCCTTCGCAGGCAGGCAGAGTCGGGAAGCTTTTGCTGAGCTTGGCAAACAAATATCGGGAGGACAGCACGGCCGTGGAAGCCATTCGGGGAACGCCTTCCTTGCCAAGCCTCAAAAGGTATGAAAAAGCCCTTACTTTGTGCCCGAAGTTGCCCCAATGCCGGTGAAAGGATCCGATGCTGAACTTGGGTTTTCTTGAGCGGAAGAGCCCGTTGTCGTCCTTGTAGATCTGTTTCCCGGGCAGAAAATCAACGAGCCTTTCGGAGACCGCCACAATCGCATCGCCGGGCCCGCCCCCTCCGTGGGGAATGGTCCATGTCTTGTGCAGGTTGTTGTGCACTGCATCCACCCCGATGGCTCCGAGATCTATGATTCCCGCGATTGCGTTCATATTGGCTCCGTCCATGTAAACCAATCCACCGGCTTCATGCACTGCCTCTGCGATCTCGTGAAATCGGTTTTCAAAAATTCCGGAAGTGTTGGGGTTGGTGATCATGACGCCGCAAAGTCTGTCCCCGTAGGAATTGATCTTCTCGGCAAAGTCATCCATATCGATGGTACCTTCGTCGCTCGCGCTAAGGTAGACGATCCCGTCGGGGTATCCCGCCATGGCCGCTGTGGCGAAATTTGTCCCGTGGGCGGACTTGGGGATGAGGACGACGTTTCTTTGCTCTTCCCCCCGTTTGCGGTGGTAGGCTTGAAAGAGCTTGAGCCCGACCAATTCACCTTGGGCTCCGGCAACCGGTTGGGTCGTGACTGCGGCAAGCCCGGTGATTTTTTTGAACCATTCCTGCGTTTCGTACAACACCGACAACGGTCCTTGGGAGTCTTCTTCGGGAGCCTGGGGGTGCACTTGAGAGAAGCCGGGCAAACCGGCCGCCCAATCGTTCAGCATCGGGTTGTATTTCATCGTGCAAGAGCCCAATGGGTAACAACCGTCGTCCGGACTGACGTTCAGGTCGGCGAGCTTTTCGTAGTAGTGGGCGAGCTCATCGAAGGAAAAGCTCGGAAGATTGGCCTTTTCTTTTCTGAAGAGTTCCGGGTTCGAAGAGCGTGAAGGACTTCCCTCGCAGGAATTTTTCAGGCGGGGAAATTCCATGTGGAAAAAGCGGATGAGGGAATCGAGAGCCCCATCGTCCTGTAGGTCGCAAAAGGTGAGTTTGAGGAGATTGCGCTTTGTTCCTCCGCAAGATCTTCCGGAAACGTCTACTCCGACGTGCAGGTTTGCATCCCGGGCTTTTTCGATGAGCGAAGAAACGGGACAATCCAGTTCCAGGGTTACTTCGTTGAAGGAGGGGCTTTCCGGAAAGGCGTTCTTCACTCCTTCGCAGGTCAAAATCTCGGAAAGTACCCTGTCTTTGGAATGCAAGGCGGTTCGAAGGGATTCTTCTAGCCCGAGTTCCCCCTTTGCGAGTAGGCTTGCTCCTGCCAAGGTTGAAAGAAAGGCTTGATTCGAGCATATGTTCGAGGTCGCTTTTTCCTTCCTTATGTGCTGTTCGCGGGTAGAAAGAACCATCACGAAACAATCTCTTCCGTTGACGTCCTTGGCTCTGCCGACGTATCGCC
>JAYOII010000072.1:8864-10977 GCA_038118685.1 Opitutia bacterium | reverse complement strand
CATCACGTCTGTTCAGTCTGTCAGGTTGACATCCAGGAAAGGTAGACGGTCCATTTGCCGTTTTCTTTCCCTAGCGCGCACTCGACGAATCTGCCTTCGGGGAGATCCATTTTTCGGTCCACTCTTTCTTTTAGTTCGTCGAGTTTCCACCAAGCTCGGTCCCTGCCTATTTGGAGGGAGCACTTTGATTTGTCACCCTTTTCAAAGATTTCGTTCTTCAGGAAATCCATTCTTTTCTCGTCAGGGATTGTGGCTTTGAGGGCAAGAGCATCATCGATTCCGGAACCTAAGAACAAATAGCCGAGACCAATGGCGCCCTCGGGGAAATCAATTCCCGTCCTGCGGGTAACTTCCGAAAGTTCCTTATCCGAGACTTCGGCTCCGCTCAGTTCCTGGTCGTCGCCGAAATCAAGACAGGAACCCAAGCAAAGGCAGAGGAAAGAGACGATGGCTTGAGGTTTCATTCGAAAGGCGTTCGTTCCGGCGATCCTGAAGTTTCTCCATAGCTAAAGGATGCTGCCCATTGTTTCAGCCCTGCGATCTCCGTCACACTGTAGTTGACGTTCCCGAACGCATCCCGCGTGATTTCAACGGTTGCGGATACTTCTTCTTTTCCTTCTTTCTTCAAATGGTTCGCCAATTGATTCGAATACTCCCCGATGTGATGCCCTGGGAAATCGACGAAAGAAAGCTTCACCAAGGAATTTTCTTCGTTTGTGTCGTCAGGATCGATTTTCCAAGTCATGGGGAATTGACGAGTGTTCGTCTGCTCGAGCATCGAGCAGGCAGTTCCGCCTAGGAGAAGCAAAATCAAAAGAGCTCGGATCATTGGTTTGATGGCAAAAAAGCACGCAGTTCCATTAATTCTGGTTCGCCACCGACTTTCCGCCATGTTTGCGGAGGGTTTCGGCCGTCTGTTTGCGTTCGTTCGCCAAGGCTTCGTCCAAAGGGGTTTGGCCTTTGTCGTTAAGTTCATTGACTTTGGCTCCGTAGCTAAGGAGCAGTTCGCAAACCTCCGAGGCATGCTTTTCGGAATAATTGCGCGCCACTTTGTGGAGAACGGTGTCTCCTGATTTGGCGTGATAGGGCTTTTCTTCTTTTATCATACTTCCCTCTCTGAGCTTCACGTTTACGTCCGCACCCTTGTCGAGCAAAAGTTTGGTTAAGTCCAAATACATTTGATGACTCTTGCGGGCCCCTTGCGCCGCGCCCCACGCCGCCGAAAAAAGCAGAGTTTCACCTTCCCCTTCAGTCTTCGCATTTACGTCCGCACCTGAATCGATCAGTAATTCGGCGGTTTCCTTGTTACTTGCCAGATGCAAGGGGGTATGGTGCGTGTCATCGATTGCCTTTGCGTCGGCGCCCCGCTCGATCAGCAATTTGACTATCTCGAAGTTTTTCCCTTTCCAGTTACTGTTGACGGCATGGTGCAGGGGAGTCATGCCCGGCTCGTCCTGCAAGTTCACGTTGCCGCCTTGGTCGAGAAACTCTTTGACTGCCTCTATGTCTCCGCGGTTTACGTCACCGAGCAATTTCGCTTCCTTTCGCCCAAGGTAAACGGAATCCGAGTGATAGTCGCAGCCAAGTAAGAGGGAGATCCCAAGAAATATTGAAAGGCTTGGTATCCGCTTTTTGTTCATGGCTTTTTACTTTCTTGTTTGAGAACGGGTATTCTTTCAATGATCCGCTTGAGGGGAACCCATGGGCCACCTCCGCCGTTGAAGCCAACTCCTACCTCTAGTTCCCCATTCTTGCCTTCGCGAATGGGGAAGCGGTTGTTGTAAGTGGAATGAAGGAGATCCCCATTGAGGAATAGGAGGAATCTTTCCGTGCGACCTCCGATCACCACGCGTAGCGGGGCGATCTTGTCCGAGCCGGCGTATCCATAACCCCTGACTGATTTTGGAGGAACGAATTTGCCTTTGGCGGAGCTATGCTTGTATACCGCGTTCACTTTGATCTCTCCATGTCCCTTCTCGTTGAACCGGAGGATCGTAGCATCCACGATGTTGGGGATCGCCGGGTTGGAGATAGCTTGCATGAGCCCGGGAGGAAGCTCGTCACCACCTGCTTTCCCGCCCAAGCCCGGAGGTAATTCGTCGGAGAGCGCAAA
>JAYOII010000072.1:2561-8854 GCA_038118685.1 Opitutia bacterium | reverse complement strand
CGGAACCAAAAAGAAGAAAGGTTGAGAGAATAGGATGAGAGAATAATCTAACCTTCATGGTGGGCTTCTATTGGATTAATTACTTTCCGTCCATGATTTCCTGCAGGACTTTCTTAGCCGCGTTGTGTCCTGGTATGCCGCTGACCGCGCCTCCGCGTTTGGCCGACGAGCCACATAAAAACAAATTGGGGTGTTCCGTTTCCACACCCCATTGGCCAACCTCCTCCTCGGTTTCTGCAAAGGGCCAACTGAGGTCTCCGTGGAAGATGTTTCCCTTCGGCAGGTGAATTTTCTTCTCCAGGTCAAAGGAACTCATGGCTTCGATACAGGGTTTGCCGTTGGCATCGGAAGCGAGGCATTCCTCGATCGGTTCGTCGAGGTGTCGGTTGATTCCGGCGAGGTATCTTTGCAAGGCCATGTCACGGGCCCTTTCGTTATCGTTTTCGAACAGACGGTAGGGCATGTCTAGTCCGAAAAAGGTGAGGGTATGAAACCCCTTTGCCTGCAGTTCGGGAGAAAGAATGGATGGATCGGTCAGGGTATGGCAGTAAACCTCCCCAGGCGGGGATGAGGGCATTTGGCCCGAGCGGCTCGAATCGTAACTAGTCAGCATTTGTTCGTATCCCTCGTCGACGTGAAAGGTTCCGGCGAATGCCTCAAGAGGGCTACAATGCTCTGAGCGAAGGCGGGGCAGACGTTTCAGGAGCATGTTGACTTTGAAGGCGGTGCCTTCGTCAACGATAACCGAACTTTCCGCTTTTCCCGTAAGACGGGCCAATTCTTTTGCAGATGCGTTGCAAAGAACGAACCGGGCGTCGATCTCGGCGTTTTTCCCCTCAATATCGAAAGCCAAGGAGGAAAGCTTTTGCGTTGGCTCCACGGAGTGGACGGTTGCGTTGGTTGCGAAGGTCACCTTGCCCGTCGATTGGGCAATCCGAAGGAGTTCGCCGACAAGGGCGCCCATCCCTCCCGCCGGGACCCTCCACTCGCCCGTGCCCCGGCCAATTACGTGATAAAGAAAACAGCGGTTTTGAAGCAAGGACGGGTCATGAGGGTAAGTGGATACCCCAATCTTGGCATCGGTGAAGAGAAGACCCCGGATGAGATCGTTTGTGATTTTCTTCTCGATCACCTGCCCGAGCGGTTCTTCGACGAAGGATTGCCAAGCCTCTCGGCCTTTGTCGTTCAATCGCTTTGTCATGTCCGATTTTGAAACCATTGGCTCGGTTAGGCTCGGCCACAGGACGGAGGCAAGGCTTTCCTGCATGGATTGCAGTTCCTCGTATCCAAGATGATCCGAGTTCGACCCGGTCAAGTCGACGAATGCTTTGCGGTTATGGTCCGGGTCATGATTGAGGAGCAGAAGTTCGCTCAAGCGTTCGTTTCCAATATGGGGCGTGTAAGATGCGGTTCGACGTGACAGGAGATCGAGTTTGAGTCCGAGGTCGGAGACGATCTGCTTCGGGAAAAGGCTGACCAAATAGGAATAGAGGGATAAGCGAGCTTCCATCCCGTCGAACGTCTTTGCGGATCGGGTGGCTCCTCCCAGTTCGGAATTTCTTTCAAGTACAAGAACGGATAAGCCGGCTTTGGCCAGGTAGCAGGCGGAGACGAGTCCATTGTGTCCGCCTCCTATGATCACGACGTCGTACTTTCTAGAGAGGGAGGGCATAAGGTGCAAAAACTATCAATCCCTAGCTTTGGCGACAAATTTATTGATCTTCATATGAGCGAAAAAAACTCTCTTTTTTGCGACATCGAAAATTGACAGGTTGCGTACTCTGTAGAAGAAAGTTCAGAAAATGAAATCAAACCAACTCAAGGAGCCGAAAAGGGTAGCCGTATGCCTGGAAATGGAGTGGGGACACAAACGCCACTTGGAAACTTATGCCGGTGTTCACAAATATGCGGAAGAGGCAGGATGGGAATGCGTCACCACTCCAAGCGCCGCTCGTGTGTTGAATCCCCGTTCTGCTTTCGCTCCTTTTGACGGTATCCTCGGCCGCATTACCGAACCTTTGGCGAGGGCTGCTTCCGAGATCGAGATTCCGGCCGTCAACGTCTGGCTCAATTCCCCGGCGGAAAACGTTACGAGCGTCGTGGCCGATTTCGAGACCTCCGGAAAAATGGCCGCTCAGCACTTGATAGGTCGGGGTTTTCGTCGGTTTGGTTACATGGGGTTCCTTCGAGAAAAAGATGCCCGCTATCAAGTTCAAGGATTCAGGGACACCCTGAAACCGCTTGGTTTTCGTTTCTCAAGCTATCGTTTCCCCAGAACGGATCTTGGAGGAGAGGGCCTTGGTTGGGAAAAGTTTCTCAAAGGACTGGAGCAATGGGTCGAGGCTTGGGAGCCTCCGATCGGAGTTCTTGTGACCACTGATCTGTATTGCAGGCATTTGATCGAAACTTGTCGGGCAAAAGGGCTGAAAGTTCCTCAAGACGTTGCAATCGTAGGAACTTCCAACGAACCCGCCATCTGCTCTTCACCTTATCCCAGTTTGACCAGTATCGATTTGGACTTTGAACTCATTGGTTATCGAGCGGCGGCAAGACTCGATGAGTTGATGGATCGAAAGGGTTCGTCTTCTTCGATTGAGTTTTCGCCGCCCAAGGGTTTGATTCCACGTCAATCGACCGACTCTCTGGCGGCAGATGACCCTTTTGTGGCCAATGCGCTTCGTTATATTTCGGAAAACGGACACGAGAGGATTCAAGTCGACGACGTGGTTTTTCCCAGTGGCACGAACCGGCGAACTTTGGAGAGGAAATTTCGGGCTTCCATGGGACGCAGTATTGCGGAAGAAATTTCCCGGTTGCGGATCGAACGGTCAAAGAGGCTGATGATGGAAACGGACGCTTCTTTCAAAAGCTTGGCCGTGGATCTGGGATTCCGGAACGCGGATCACTTCTGCAAGGTTTTCAGCCGAATCGAAAAGATAACTCCATCCCAATACCGAAGAAGGGAAAAGAGAGAAGAGTGAGATTTATCTAATTAGGTGGCAATCGATGCTGATGGAGAATTGATTTCAGCAAGCATTGCTCTGACCTCGGTTCTGAGTTCGTTGAGTTTCACCTTGGACAAATCTATTTTTTCTTGAGCGGCGGATTGCAGTTCGTTGCAAATTTCAGTGAGGCGTTCGCTAAGACCTTCCAAATTTTCCAGAAGTTGATCGAACAGATCTTCGCCTGATTTTCCCACTTCTTGGATATGCGAAATTTTGTCGGTTACTTGGCGTTTTGTCTCTCTCGTTTCAGCAAGTAGTATTCTTTCTTGGGGTACGCGTTTAAGATCGGAGGCAAGACCGATTTTCGAGAGTCCCCAGATGAACCATTTGGACGGGTCGAGTTGCCAGGGCTTAACGCCGTTTCGATAATCCCATTGGAATTCATGATGATAGTTGTGATATCCCTCCCCCATCGTGAAGATAGCGGCAATCCAACTATCTCGGGCTGAATGATTGGTTGAGTAGGGTTGGGAGCCGATCATGTGACAAAGGGAATTAATGCAAAAAGTTGCATGTTGCACCATAACCACGCGAGCGACACCAGGCAGGAGAAACCCACCGAGTGCTCCAACAATAGGATCCATGCCGGAGTATGTTGCGTATCCGTACCCAATCAAAGCTGGAATGATAAAACTTACCACGAAGGAGATGGGGTGAACCCACTTGTGTTGCCACATTACTAATTTATCTTTCTTCAGATCCTGGACGTTTTCCGTGGGGGTGTGAGGTTTGAGTTTGAACATAAGCCAACCCATGTGAGCCCAGAAAAAACCTTTGGTTATATCGTAGGGATCGTCGTCGGTATCAACGTGCTTATGGTGCTTGCGGTGTTCGGAACTCCACCAAAGGGCCGAATTTTCAAAAGCAGCGGCACCAAAAAGCAAAACGAATAACTTTACCGGCCATTTTGCCTTGAATGCCTTGTGTGAAAAGAGTCGATGGTACCCAAGAGTTATGCTCGTCCCCGTTGCTATGTAATAGAAGAGAAATACTCCGAAGAGGAACCAATCCCAACCGAAATGATACAGATATGCGGGAACCGCAGTAAAAGTAAGCAATGCAGTAAAGATAAGAAAACCACTCGTAACCCACTCCACGCGATTAAATGGTATGTTCTTGAACATAGTTCTCTTTATATCTGGTTTTAAGTCGAAGACGAATCTTTTTTACTTCTTCCTTCAAAATGGAAAAGAACGGTTTTGATGAGGAACGGCTTTGACTTTGTTGATTGTTTTGAGTGATCTTGGAAACTAGAACCCAATATGAAATCACTATTCCTGTTTTTCGCATGCCTGTTAGCGCCGATCTTTTCCGTTCTCGGGGGACATCATGAGATTCTTGATTTGCCTGGCAAAAAAGGCCCGGGTAAAGGCAAGACGATCGTTTTGGTCTCCGGAGACGAAGAGTACAGAACGGAGGAAAGCATGCCCATGTTGGCCAAAATCCTTTCCCAAAAGCACGGTTTTCATTGCAAAGTTCTTTTTGCTTGGGATTCGACGGGAAAGCATATCGATCCAAACAACCAGGCGGGCGTTCGCGGGTGGAATCATCTGAAATCGGCAGATCTCATGCTAACCGGTACCCGGTTTCGCCGTCCCACGGCGGAGGATGCCAAGCACGTCACCGAATTTCTCAATGCAGGCAAGCCGGTGATCGGAATCCGTACTGCGACTCATGCTTTTACCGGTGGGGGCTCCTTTGGAGGAAAGATCTCCTACGGGGCATTTGGTCCTTTGATCATGGGCGAGGGATGGGTCAGTCATCATGGTCGACACAAGGTCGAAGGAGCCCGCGGAGTCATTGAAGCCAAAAACGCCAAGCACCCCATCCTCAACGGGGTCAAGGATGTCTTCGGACCTTCCGACGTATACGGGATTCGGCGTCTTACCGACAAGGATACCATCCTTCTTCGGGGCGCGGTGACCGAGACCCTTGATCCAAAGTCCAAAAACGTCGAGGGCAAGAAGAACGATCCCATGCAACCCCTCGCATGGTTGCATCCCTACGAGGCACCCAACGGCAAGGGCGGTACCACTTTCTGCACGACCATGGGGGCTTCGGTTGATCTCGTCAGCGAGGACTTGAGGCGTTTGGTGGTCAATGCTTGCTATCACTTGACCGGGCTCGACGTTCCGAAAAAAGCCGACGTGGGCTACGTCGATCCCTTCTATCCTTCATTCTACGGCTTTATTCGGGACAAAGAGTTTTGGCCTGGTCAGGATATGCAACCGGCCGACTATGGTCTGGGCAAGACCCCCAACGCTCCCGAGCCCAAGGGTTCGCCCAAGTGGCCTTGGCGGGACAGTCCTGCAAAATAACCCTTTTGTTACCGCCTGGTTGACTGGGCGGAAAGGCTAGTTGAAGGCATTGGCGACAAGCCTGATGGCGAAGCCTACCGCAAAGGCGACCAGTGAAAGACAAAAAAAGACAATGAGCCACTTGAGGTAGTTGCCCTGCGGCAAACCCGCGGATAAGTTCCCACGGCCCAAGTTTTCCGATTTCTCCTCTTGGGAAGTTGATTTCATCCTCTTTTTTTCTTCGGATTCCTCGCTTTTCTCCGGTTTTCTTCTTCTTCTATTGGGTCTTTCGACGGGTGGCTGTATCGATTGCGTTTTCACAGTTACGTCCGGCCTCGATCCATAAGCGCCGCCGTTTTGCCTTGATCTCATTTCTTCCGGAATGAATTCCCCGAAGGTGACCCGTTGATGAAGCGAGTTAAAACCCAGAATCTCTACCTCGATTTCAAATCGATCCCCCTCTTTGAGAGGAAGGACCGGCTTTCGGGCTTCCTTCCAGTTGCCGTCGGGATGAATGAGGATGGCAATTTCATGTTTCCTTTTGCCGAGCAAAGCCAAGATGGTTTGGCCATCGACGTAGCTTTTTTCGTAACGGCTGCTAAAGGTGCGTTCGTTCGAGACAAAGGTGGCCTCGATGGTCATGGTTTTTTTGATGAAGGGCGAAAGCTTTTCGTTGCCTTCTTCGGATCCGTGTTTTCGCGCCGCTAGAACGGTCAAGACTGAAAACAGTTTCTCTTTCATGCGGGGCTTTACAGGCGAAGGACGCTCCGGGATTTAGCCAAAGGTCTGGTTTATTCTGCGGCAATCCCCGCCTTTGCGAGCTGTTGCTTGGCTTGAGCGACGCTTATCCGTCCGCTCGGCAAAGGGAAACCGAGGTTGTCCCCGCTAGGGGTGAATCCATTCCCGTCCAAATCCACGAAGATCGGGTTGTTGTATGCACAGGGCTTTGCTGCGGACTGGCCACTGGTTCCGAAACCGGTTTGCAAATCGA
>JAYOII010000072.1:0-2551 GCA_038118685.1 Opitutia bacterium | reverse complement strand
CCGTAGGCCACCACGATCAAGTGGGCGTCGGCGGAGAGAGACACTGGTATGGTTCGGTCGAATTTCACGACCCCGTCGGAAAAGAACGTGGGATGGGTCTTGCGGGTGAAGTTGAGGTTTTTTTCCTGCCTGCCGTTGACCAGGACCTGGATGCGGTCGACGTCGATCCAGGATGAGCACTGGACGCGGACCTTCAGGTCGACCGTTGTGTTTGCCCGGGTCAAGCCGCCTGCCTGGATTCCATCCGACGTTTCTACTTCGAGATAGGGTCCCGAGCTTAGAATCATCTGTCCGGCCTTGGATCTGCGGCTGATCTCCGCCCAATCGATCTTGGCCGGGTCGTCGGTGGAAGAACGTACGTAGGTACGCCAACCTCCCACTCCGTTCCCATGAACGGCATGAGCATCGGAGACTGCGATCCCCCAAGTTTTCATTCCGTGGTTAAGCATTTGCAACCAGACGAATTCGCGAACGATCGTGACCTGCTCTCGACTGGCTCTGCGGGTAATCCGAAAAGGGGCCTGCGAGAGGATGGTGGCCGGCCGGTAGTTTTCCGTTTCGATGGCGTCAACGAGGGACAAAATTCCGTGGTACCCTCCGTCCGCTTTGCCGTCCTTGTTCCGGTCGATGAAATTCTCGATCATGTCGGGGTGATTGATATGAATCCATCCGTTGGGGTGATGCCCGGAATGATTTTTCAAGTTCAGGGCGTTGATCCTGGGGTCTTTGACCCACTGGGGGGCTCCGTTATCCTGGTGATGGTGCTTGGGGGTGAGGGGAAAGGCGTTCAGGTGGGCTCCCGAGCCCGTCAGTTCCATTCCGGGGATTGTCGATATTTCGCTTTTCAGGCCAAGGCTTTCTATGTAGGGAGCCCAGTCCATGATCCGGTTGTGTTCGGTGGTGGGGGCGAATTCAATGTGTTCGGCCGCCAAATTGATGAGTCGATCCGCGGTTCCGCATACGTTGTCTCCGCTGGGGGTGGAGTGATTGTGAAAGTCGGTGCTTACCCACCCGGGCGTTTTTACGCTGCGGGTGAGCGTTGCGCCGAAATCGACGTATTCGCCCTTTGGCACGGAGACGGTTTTCTCGACATGGTCGTGCTCGATGCCCCGGGTGATGATCAACTTGTACTTGCCCGGGTCAAGAGCCACGGAAAACTCTCCTTTTTCGGAATGGTACTGGTCCTTGCATCCGTGCGCCCGATCGCCCGGACCGAGTTTGGGGTTCGGCGTTCCTTCCAACCCAATGAACTGAACCTTGCAGGGCGTCGTCGATCCGTCCTCCTTCTTGACTGAAAACCGTATCCCCGATTGGTCGTTCATCGAAATGCTTTTCTCGACGGTTTGCCCGTCCTTGATCTCAATGGGAAGCTCTTGGGTTTCCCGTCCAATATCCGCGCAGGACATCTTCCACGAGCCGACCGGCAACTGGATTTCGATTTTCCCATCCTCATCCGGGTAACCCCGGACGGTCGACTCTTCGAGGCGAAAGTCGACCGAAGCCGTGGATGCGGGTTTCTTGTCAGTGCCCTTGACGTTGAGTATCAGTCGCCCGGTCTTTCCCAACTTTGCCGCGACCACGCCGAGGGCATGCGCCGGAGATTTTCCCACGGCGACAAAACGTCGAATTTTGATTTCATCTCCTGGGTTCAGGGTGCTGTTTCTGGGAGCCACTTTCCCGTTCTCGTCCGGAAGCCAGGCGTAGGCATAGCCCGCCTTGTGCGATGGGTCGACGGAGTCCGCCCACTCGATTGATCCGAACCTTCCCGAGGAATTGAAGCGGGTCCATCGGTCGCTGATCGGACCCGAGACAGGCTTGGAGCCTTCGTTGCGAAGCCAGGTGTCGATCGTTATGCCTGCCTCGTTCTCCTTGACTTGGTAAAGATGCCGTTTGAACAAAGAGCCGGAAAGAGCGGAGGACACCACCACCTCCACGCCGTTCCCGCCGGGGCTAGGTCGGACATAGGAAACTTTACCCTGTTGGCGGGACGGGGAAAAGATCGTCAGTTGGTCGTTTTTGCTTCCTCGCAGGCAAAGGTCGTACAGGCAACCCGGGGTGACTCCATCGGCGCCCCAAAAGGCACCCATGTTTGCCTTGCGGTTGTCCGCCGATCCGCCGATCAGGCATTCGATCAAGGTGTTTCTGATCACGAAGTCTCCGATGATTCCATCGGCTTCCTTCCCTTGGGGTAGAAGATCGACGTTGTTCTTGGAGATTTCGAAGACCTCGACCTTGGCGAAGGCCGAAGAGACGAGGGCGAAAAAGGCAGGCAAGAGAAGTGTTTTCATAGGCTTTGGATCATGTCGTGAGACTTTACTCTGAGAAAATGACCGAAGGTGCGCAACCCCCGTTCCTGCCCTTTCGGCAAAATATAATTCGATTTTGAGGTGACCAAGCCTCTCTCCCGTGCTAATTCAACTTCATGAGCACAGCAACTTCGATTACCCTCATACGCCATGGCGAAACGGAATGGAACTTGTCCGGTCGTTGGCAGGGTCATGCTGATTCTCCCCTGAGCGAGAGGGGGGTCGCCCAAGCCGAGGCGTTGGGC
>JAYOII010000071.1:0-11127 GCA_038118685.1 Opitutia bacterium | reverse complement strand
CCGCAATGCGGAACGCGAAATCAAGCATGCCATGAGCGAAGGACGAATTTCCCGTGCGGAAGCGGGTAGGAAACTGCGGGAGATCAAGGGTAAGCTCTGGGGGGATGAGCGAGAGAAGGAAGACCCAAACCATGAGATGCGCCAAGCTGAGCGCAGGATCCATGAAGCGATCGAGACGGGAGAGATTTCTCACGAGGAGGCTCGCAAGAAATTGAGCGAGTTTCATGAGCGTCAAAAAAAGGAAAGCCGTGAGCGCGAGTGGAAGATGATCAAGGGGCGGATCGAGGGAGCCGTCCGTGAAGGTAAAATGAGCCGGGGGCAGGCGAACGAGGAATATGAGCGGATCGAGCGCCGCATGCATAGTCGGGATAAGATTGCCCGCGAGGCCAACGAAAGAGTGAGGAAGACCGAGCTCGAAATTCATGAGGGACTGGAAGCGGGTGAGATTTCCCATGAGGAAGCCCGTCAAGCCATACGTGAGGTGCATGAGGAGATGAATTACGTTGTCCGGCGCAAGCATTTGGAACTTGAGCTCCAAGACCATGAGCGAAGGATTGAGCAGGCGTTGGAATCGGGAGTGATCAGCAAGAGTCAGGCAGAAGAAAAAAGGATCGAAGTTCGCCAACGTCTGACCAAGCAGTTCCGGGTCGAGTTGGGTCATGAGGAATCCAATGCGCGCAGAGGTTCCGATGAATGGGAAGGGCGGGATCGTCATCACGAGGCCCGGCATCATTCGAGAGAACGGGAAGGTCGTGAAGACCGCCGGCACCATGAAGATGAACGAGAACTTTGGGAGGCGGTCAGGCGCGGTTTGGACGCCGCCGTCAGGTTGGGCAAGCTTGATCGGGAAGAAGCCCGTGAGATTTGGGAAGACTTCAGAAGCGAAGAAGACGAGGAAGAAGACTTGGAGTGATTGGCCTCTTTGTTTTTCGAAAGGCAACCCTGCCGGGTGATCGGCTGTGACTTTGGGGTGAAATGACGGCCCATCGTTACCACGACCTGGATGCCCTGCGGGCCTTCGCCATGCTTCTGGGGATTGTCATCCACGGTCTTCTCTCTTTTGTCGGTTGGTCTGTCTGGCCCGTTCAAGACGTGAACCAGTCCGAACTCTATGGGATTCCGGTCATGTTCATTCATGGGTTCCGCATGTCCTTGTTCTTTTTCGTGAGCGGATTCTTTACCATGATGATGTGGGAAAAACGAGGATCGGCTGGTTTGTTGGTTCATCGGTTCAAGCGCATCGTTCTTCCCTTTTTCGTCCTCGGCTTCCTGATTTTTCCGATGCTCAACAACATGAAGGCTTTGGCCGATTGGGTGGGAGAGGGGCGAGAGGAAAGAGTGGCCGAGACTAGTGAAGACAAGGAGACCGAGAAGCCAAAGTATGAAGTCCCGGATGATCTGGGAGGGGCGGCTAGGCAGGGTGACCTCGATGCGATCGTGAAATTCCTGAATAAGGGTGCCGATATAGATGGCAGGTACGATAAGGATTTTACACCGCTTCATTGGGCGGCTGCGATGGGAAAAGCCGAGGCAGTCAATTTACTTGCCGAAAAAGGGGCGGATTTGAATGCAAGGGATCAGGCCCAATCGACACCGATTTTAGTGGCGGCTTTTTTGGGCCGTGCCGAATGCGTTCGCATGCTTTTGGCGAAAGGAGCCGACGCAGAGCTTAGAAACGTTTACCAATCCCGTCCTTTGGAGGCGATGTCGACCGATCGGAAGACGACGATGTACGTAGCTGAAAATCTTCTGCAAATTCCAATCGAATGGACGAAGGTTCAAAAAGGGAGGAACGAAGTCAGGGAGTTGTTGGGCGGAGATGGGGAAAGAAAGCCCGAGAATAATTGGTTTGTTCGGAATTTTATGATTCCCATCGGAGAAGAGGTCAAGTTTGTCACCCATCATCTTTGGTTCCTCTACGACTTGGTTTACCTGGTGCTGGCTTTCGTTCTTGTCGCAAGTGTTCTCAAGTTTGTCCCCATGCCAAAATTAGCCAAGTGGTTGGCCGAGTCCCCCCTTCGCCTGCTCTGGTTGGTTCCCTTGACCTATTGGGCTCAGTATTCAATGGGTGGCGGAGGAGAGGATGGATTGTTCGGACCTACTACTTCAGTATGGCTCGAACCCGATTGGATCAAGCTAAGCTATTATGGAATCTTCTTCGGATACGGAGCGCTCTGCTTTCGGCACAAAGGCTTTCATGAGAAAGTCGGACGGTTCTGGCCAATCCATCTTTTTGTTTCGGTTGTCGTCTTTCTGACTGCACTTATCCTTATGGAGACGAAAGACATGGAGTTTCGTTATGAAATCATTTCCCTTTGCTCCGCGCTTTTCGTCTGGCTGATGATTTTCGGTCTCATCGGGGTGTTCCGTACGTTCTTCTCCGGAGAAAGTCTTAAGATCCGCTTCGTTTCCGACTCCGCCTATTGGCTCTATATCGCCCACTTGCCGCTGATTCAGGTCTTGCAGATTTGGGTGTCTGAATGGCCTGTTCCGAGCGTTTTTAAACTCGTCTTCGTCTGTTTGGTTACGACCGGATTACTACTTTTGTCCTACCGCTATCTCATCCGCTACACCCCAATCGGAACCATGCTCAATGGCAAGATGACCCAAAGGGGATGAAGCTAGGGTGCAAAATTGCAACGCAACCTCTTGCCACCTGCCATTCGCTTGGGTCGCCAAGCCCTACCTCAAGTCTTAAAACAGAGTCATTTGGCCGTTTTTTTGCGTATCGATTCGGCGTTTGAATCTGCTCCGTTTTGATCCGTGGTCGGTTAAGTTTCGCTTGGTTTGGATCTTCCCAGCGTTACTTTTTCGAATGGCAAAAACCCTCCGTTTCATTTCCGCAGCGTTTCCCTTGAAGTCAGTCCCTGGCGAGAAGTACTTGTTTGACGGGTTTTCTTCCAAAAGCGAGATTTCCGTTGGGCTTAGATCCTCTAATTCGGGTACCCATTTCTTAACGAAGAATCCTTCCGGGTCGTGATCCCGGAACTGTTTGTAGGGGTTGTAGACTCTGATCGCGTTAAACCCAACGACACCGGCTTGCATTTGCAGTTGGGAGAGATGTATTCCAGGTTCATAATCGAGAAAAACTTTGGCCAGCGGCTCATGAATGAATTTCCATGAAAGCTTGAAGCCGAAACATGCGAAACTTACGAGCATGGCTCTCATTCTGAAATTAAGGAACCCCGTCTCCTTCAGGCACCTCATGCAGGCATCGATCATGGGTACCCCGGTTTGCCCCAAACGCCACGCTTCCAACAGGTCTGCGTCATCCTCATATTCAAGTGCAGCATAGGCTTTGTTAATGGGGTGGTTTTCCATGTTTGGAAAAGCCTCCAGCCGCTGAATGAAATGGTCACGCCAATGTAACCTGGACTCGAAAGCCTTCAGGCTACGCCTCCATTTTTTTGATTCAGGGTCTTGGTCCAATGATGCTCTCTTAATCCTCAACTCGTTGAAAATGGTTCTCAGACTGATCGTCCCCCAAGCCAAATGAACGGAGAGTCGTGATCCAAAGTCGCTAGCTGTGTTTGGCGATGATATCCCTCCCGAATACCCCAACCCTCGATGATCCAAAAAACTTCTCAGAGTGGAAAGGGCAGATTGCTCGTCGACTTTTTGCACTCGATCCACAAGGAGATGGCAGTCGTGGATATTTCCAAGCTTACCAAACTTATCGAGGCTTGGTACGCTTTTGAAAAGTGTTTTGTTCTCAGGACTTTTCAAAAGAACGGGATCACCAATGGGAGAGGTCATTCGAGGATCACTCGTCCCTCTCTTTTTTCTTTTGGATGCCGCAGTGCCTCCGCGTTGTACCGAAGAGGCATTGCACTCGATCCACCTAATGCCATGATGAGAACACCAATTGGCAACCGCGAGGTCCGTTTCGTAACTTAATAAGTTTCCGGTTTCCTGATGGGAATAAAGGACGTCGAACCGGTATGACTTGATAAGTTCTTCAAACTGTTCGATCACGGATCCGTGGCAAAATCGCAGGCCGCTTCCGCGGGATGAAAGGGCTTGTTCGAGCGACCGTAACGCCTGCCACTGGGCAAGGAGGTGAAAGCTCGAGAAATCACCACTACTCACCTTGGCATTCTCAAGACAGTAAAGTGGCAATAATTCCTCGCAATCAAGGGAACCGATGGAAAGGCACTGATTATCCGTTGTCCGGAAGTCTCTCTTGATCCACCAGAGTCCTTTCATTTCTTTGCTTATGCCAAACCTAGCCTACTGCGTTTAAAATTTCGACCAAGTGTCCAGCGTGTAATGATAGATACGAGGAGAACTTGTGGAAGCTAGGTCAATATAAGCCCATTCACCGTTGGACTGTGACCATAAAAAAGAGTCTTGATATCGAGTTGGATCAGTCCATAGCCAACCATGACCTTCTTTCCATATCCAAGCAGCGCCCGAGTCATCGAAGCTGAGGTAAATCCAACCGAGTTGAAAATGATAACACCATTCGTAGTCAGTTTCGTAAAAGGTGCCGAACCAGGAGGAAAACCAATTCGCACCAAGATCCTCTGCGTTTGACAAAGAAGAAGCGGAGAGTTTTACGAAGTTGGCCGTAAGGTTGGTGTCGGCAAGTAAGTTAAAGGATAAAGTTGAGTTGCTTTGCTCGGAAAAAGAGGCCCCGGTCCAACCGCTGAAAGCATAATTGGTTTCGGGAGTTGCGGTTATGGTGACGGAATCTCCGTATGTAAAAGTACCGCCTCCAGACACAGACCCGCCGCCCCCTGAAGATAGTCGGAGGGTGTGAATGATGGGAATGAAGGAGGAGGTTAGGTTGAGGTCGCCAAGGACGGTGACTTGGGTCGAGGCGGAATTTGAGTCAGCGACCGATCCGCCTGTCCAACCTGCAAATTCAAAGCCCGCTTGAGCTGAAGCATTGATATCAATGACACTCCCATGAGTGAAAGTTCCGGAGCCGCTTGCGACACCACCTTCCGTATTTTCCAAAACAACGGAGTAGGATTTTGGTGAGAAAACGGCAGTCAGGTTCCTGTCTTCGGACATGGATACAGTGGTCGAAGCAACGCTAGGATTGGGAACTCCCGAACCTTCCCAACGGGAAAAGATATAACCAGCCGAAGGTGTCGCTGAAATCGGAATAGATGCTCCGAAAGCGAAGGAGCCCCCTCCTGAAACCGTCCCTGCACCGATTGTGCCCAGAGACAGAGAGAAGGATTTCAGTGAAAAAAGAGCGGTCAGGTTGTTGTCGGAAGAAAGCAAAACGGAGGTCGTGGAAGAGTTTGAGTCGGCAATTCCGCTTCCTGCCCAACCAGTGAATTCGTAACCTGTAGAGGGAGTTGCGCTAATGGTAACGGTTGTACCCGGGGAATAGGTCCCGGAACCAACGGCAATTCCGCCGGCAGAAGGGGAGGAGCTAAGGACGAGTGAATGGTCGGCAGAGGTTTTGACGACGAAGTTTGCAGTGATGGTGGTGTCACCGGTTATGGTAGCAAAGGTGGACGAGGAGTTTGGGTCGTCCAATCCGGCACCGGACCAACTAAGAAAGGTGTAGTTGAGATCGGGTATCGCATTAATGGGTATCTTTTCGCCATACGAAGCGACACCTCCACCCGAAACGCTTCCTCCACTTTGAGCGACGAGGCTGAGGGTATAGTCTATGGCGGAGAAAGTGGCGGTTGCGGTTCTGGATGAAATCATGGAAATGGTCGTTGTCGCGGAATTCGCGTTGCTCACGCCCGCACCGACCCACGAATTGAAAACATAGCCGGTGTTTGGCGTAGCCACGATAGTTGGCGTGTCCCCGTGAGAAAAGGTACCAGATCCAGAAACATCTCCGCCCTCTCCGGAAGAAAGGTTCAGTGAATAGGAAAGAGGCGTGAAGGATGCGATTATGGAGCGCGCTTGAGTCATGCCAACCGTTGTGGATGGACTGCTGGGGTTGGAAACACCGCTTCCCGACCAAGAAGAAAAAGAGTAGCCTGAATCCGGAGTCGCGATGATGAGAGGGGACAAACCATGGTCAAATGTGCCTCCTCCGCTCACGCTCCCACCTTGCCCGGCGGTCAGGGAAAGAGTATGACGAAGAATTGAAAAGTTGGCGGTTACCGATCTTGCTTGTGTCATGTTGACGGAAGTGGACGCGGAAAAGGGGTTTGCTACGCCATCACCTGACCACGAAACAAACGCGTATCCGTCATCCGCAGTTGCAGTAACAGTTGGGTTTTGACCGTGCGCAAAAGTTCCCGATCCACTTGCGCTGCCTCCGACCCCAGTCGATAAGTCCAAGGTATAGGTTAATGGCTGGAAATTAGCTGTAACAGTTCGTGTTCCAGTCATGCTGACGGTCGTAGAAGCGTTTGAAGGGTTGGTCACGCCTGAGCCTGACCACGATAGAAAAGCGTGACCTATCGAAGGAGAGGCTGTGATGGAAGGAGTGTTTCCATAATTGTATATTCCACTGCCTGAAGCGCTTCCTCCGGGACCGGAGATGACCGTCAGGGGATAGGAAAGGGGGGAAAAGATAGCGCTCACGGTCCTCGCTTGAGACATGTTGACTGTAGTGGAGGCGGAAAGCGGGTTGGTGACACCGTCGCCCGACCAAGAAGCAAAGGAGTATCCCAAACTCGGAGTGGCTAGGATCGAAGGAAAGGTCCCTTGCTGATAAGAACCACCACCGGTAACTGAACCACCGGGCCCGGCAGATACGGAGAGATTGTGGTTTTGGACGCCGGAAACAGTTAAGGACAGATTGTAAGTCGGCGTGCGATTTCCGGATAACCCGGGATACCTGTAACCAGTAATTGCAATGTTGTAGCTGCCAGGTGCCGGAAGTGAACCATTAATGCTCGGTGCGTTTGCGTTTCCATTGTAAGACAGGCCGGCTGGCAAACCGTCGACCTTAAAGCTGTAAGCGCGGTAGTTTCCACCAGTCCAAAAGGGATAGTTGAAAGTATCGCCCGAATTACCTTGGACGGAATTGGAAGAACTAGAGGTAACATATGTCGTGGCACCAGACAAAGAATGAATGGATATGGAGCTTGCCGCTGCTGGGACGATTGCCTTCCAAGTCCAAGGTTTCAGCACGACGGGGCAAAGCATTTTCAAGAAGGACGCGAAATGAACGGCAGGTGTCTTGCAAAAAAGTACAAAAACCAAAAATAAATTACGCAATAAAATGAGTTTCTTCACAGACAACCTGATATAGTTTACATCGCTTGAGACTGCGTTTTGGATCAATGGATCTTCTGATCGGAGGTTGGTTGGATTTCTG
Organism: Opitutia bacterium; assembly: GCA_038118685.1. Lineage (GTDB taxonomy): Bacteria > Verrucomicrobiota > Verrucomicrobiia > Opitutales > Seribacteraceae > Seribacter. Next base: position 3,881 of record JAYOII010000071.1, on the reverse strand, counting down.
CAACATCTCCAAGTCACGTATTCCAAGTTCGCGTCTTCCTCGGTTTCATCCCTTACGAGTGTTTTTTTCGCTTTCCTAAAGATCACAATCGGATTTTCAATTAGCTCAGCCTTGATTTTGGCTCCAGTCGAAGGTTCAAATCACTTCAATCAGTACCTATTGAGCTGTAACGTGCCTTATCTTTGAGGAGCTAAGGATCAAACAATTCAAAAGGTCCTTGAGAAATGCCTTTCTTACGTAACCTATTGATCCTTTTCCACTGTGTATGCATAGTGAGAAAAGAAATGGAGCTTTCCGAAGAATTTATTCTTGAGCTGACCGAGGTGCAGTCGCGACTTTTCGGCTTCCTGTTCAAGCGGTTGGCTGATCGCGAACAAGCTCGTGAGGTCTTGCAGCGAACCAACTTGGTTTTGTGCTGCAAGGCAGATGACTATGAGCTTGATCATTAACGCTGTCTGCAGGATTGAGTTCAGGTTAATGAATTATTAAAGTCTCGATAAAATAGGTTAATTTTAAGTCTAATGAAAAGGATCGTAGCAATTTCCATCAGCCTGTTTTCGTACCTGGTGCTGGTTTTATCACTGAACGCTCAGAGGGAAATCGGGCATCCAGCCTTCATGAGTCCCCATTTTTCTCCGATCGCAATTTCGCAAGACAAGGTTTTCGTGGCTAACACGCCTTGCGATACGATCGACGTCCTCGATGCCAAGTCCGGACGATTCGTGCGACGCATTCCCGTTGGGCTTGATCCAGTCAGCCTGGCCATTCGTCCCGATGGCCGCGAACTTTGGGTGTCCAATCACGTTTCCGATTCGGTCAGCGTGATTGATCTCGATCCGTCGAAACGAACCTTCATGCATGTCGTCGCCACTGTTCAGGACATCGATCCGGCATCCAAGGCGACCCGTTTTGACGAACCGATGGGGATTGCCTTTGCTTCCAATAGTAAGGCTTACGTCGCTTTGTCATCGGAGAACAAAATCGCGGTGGTGAACGTCGCTACCCGAAAAGTGACCAAGAGCTTGCCGATCCGTGCTCAGGATCCCCGGGCTATCATTGTGCGAAACGACAGGCTTTACGTTATTCCTTTCGAGTCGAACAACAAGACCCAACTCTCGGGCGGATACAAGATCGATGGCAAACTCGTTACCTTCAACGCCCATGAGCACTCCATTGCCAATAATAACGTTTTGTCACTTGGGCATGTCACCGATATCGTAAAACATCCCCGCGTTCCCGATCGGGATCTTTTCGTATTCGATGTCAAAACCGACAAGCTTATCGAAACCGTCGATACCCTTGGCACTTTGCTTTACGGAATCACGGTAGACTCCAAGGGGACGGTCTTCGTTGCCCAGACCGATGCCAGGAACGACGCCAACGGCTTGGCCGGAACGAAAAAACACGGTCTCAAGGAGCTGGGCAACCGGGCCTTTCTCAACCAGGTTACCCGGGTTCGCTTTGAGGGAGGGGAAGCCCGCAAGCCCGAGTTTCTCAATCTTGAACCTTTGCCTCCCGAGAACCCGGCGGATGGGATGGCTCTGGCCACACCCTTTGCCATAGAGGTGAGTGGGGACGATTCCACACTCTTCGTTTCGGCGGCTGGCTCGGACAAGGTTTTCTCGATGGATGCGAAGAGCGGAAAAGTTTTGGGGCGGGTCAAGGTCGGAGCGGTTCCACGCGGGATCGCTCTTTCGCCCGCTCCCGGTGGCAAACCCAAGCGGGCTTGGGTCTTGAATGCGGTGGAGAACTCGCTTTCGGTTCTCGATGTTTCCAATCCCAAGAGCCTCCGACTGGTTCGGAAGATTCCCCTGGAGGATCCCACCCATCCCGATTTCAAGGCAGGTCGGATTGCCTTCAATAACGCCGATTTTTCAAGCACCAAGTCTTTTTCCTGCGCCAGTTGTCACCCGGACGGACATACCGATCAATTGCTTTGGGTCTTGAAGACTCCGATCGTTACGGGAGGCAACCAAATCATGCCGCGTTCCACCATGCCGGTGCGAGGCCTGCGCGATACGGCGCCCTTCCACTGGGACGGAATTCCGGGTGATCCGTATGGAGGTATCAACAGCGCCAGTCTCCGCAAGCCGGTGGAGCCAAACTCCGATCCGAACGACCCGGTCAGCGCCACCCGTCACTTGGTCGACGGCGGTTTGGCTTCGACCATGAAGCTGGAGGAGGAGGATTCGACCAACGACGAGGGTCAGGCAGGCTTGATGAATTCAAAGGAGCGGGACTTGCTGTCCAAGTTTTTGCTCGGTGTGACTTACCCGCCTGCCCAGCGCCGTGCCTACGACAACGAGCTTAGCGCGAGGGCCGAGGAGGGTTTCGAGCTCTTCCACATTCTTGGGGACAACGACCCGACCAAGCGCAAGCCCAACGTTTGCGGAGATTGCCATCGCATGCCCTATTGGGTCAGCACCAACACTCCGGGGTCCGGCATGGATACGCCGACTTGGAGAGGCGCCTACGATCGTTTTCTGATTTTGCCCCAAGGGAGACTTAACATCATAGACTTCGACTTTTACCGACGGGTGGCCGAGGAAGGCATTCCCGAGCGCGCGATTTGGAAATTTTCATGGGGTGGGCGGTCGAGGTTCGATCCCGCTTGGGACATGGTGTTGGAAGGCTCGACCGGATTCTCCGGTTCCCTCGGCCGTCAAGTCACCGTGAATTCCTCGACCACGGAGGACAGCCTGTCCAACGATCTGCTCGATGCTCTCGAGCTTTCCTCTTCCGAGGGTGCGGTCGTCCTGCAAGCGGAGGGTCTGATCATCGAGGAAGGGAAGGCTCGATCCGTCATCCTGCAATACGATTCAAGCTTGAAGGGAGGGAGTTACGTCGAGACTGCGGGACAACGAAAGGCGTTTTCAAGGGATCGGCTTTTGGAGCTGGCGAATGCAAGCCGGTTCGTGGGAACTTTTACCGGGAGACATGGCAAGAACGCTGATTACGACAACCCGCAGCCCGGGATCTGGGCCGAAGGCCCGATTGAGAAACAACGCGGAGCCCAGAAGTTCCCCGTCCTTACGAAACAGAACAAGACCATGGTGGTGAGCGGTCGGCATTTGAAGGAGGGAGCCTCCGTCATCGTAAACGGCCGGAAGGTGGAAGGCTCGGTGAAGTTAGGCGGCAATGAGCGCGTGGAGATCGAATTGGCAAGCCTTCCGCCCGAAGGGATGAATTTCATCCAATTGCAAAACAAGGACGGCTTGTTCAGTAACGATTTCATCTTTCACGTCTCGGATAAAAAAATCGATCCGCCGCAGTTGCGGGAAAAGCTCGAGGTAGCGATTTACACCGGGAATCTTTCCGAACTGAAGCGACTGGTGGAATCAGGCGCCGACGTCAATGCCCTGTCCAAGGGCGGTGGGTCTCCCTTGAGTTCGGCCGCCTTTCACGGCCGGCTCGAGCACGTCCGGTTTCTTTTCCAAAAGGGAGCCGTCGCGACCGCAAGGAACCGCGATGGAGGAACCCCCTTGCACGTCGCGGCCTTGATGGGACGGTTTGAAATCGCCAAGCTCCTTCTCTCCAAGGGAGCAAAGGCAAGCGTTCGAAACAAAAAGGGGGAGTCCTCCATCGACGCAGTTTCCGGGGAATGGAACGATGGGGTGGCCGGCTTGTACCGCTTCCTCAACGGCCTTACTTCGAACAAGGTCGACCTGCAGGAAATTCGCAAAGCACGTCCCCGCATGCTCAAGCTCCTGCAGGACGGACCTTAACCAAGCTCCCCCTATGAGTAAATCCGAGCGCAAAGCAAAGTAGCCCTGAACAGCATCCTTTCCCTGAACCATCCAATTCAATCCAACCTTCTTTGCTTTGACGTGTTTGTCAGAACATGAAAATCAATCCATTGAAATTAACTCCCAACCGAAGCC
>JAYOII010000070.1:0-11275 GCA_038118685.1 Opitutia bacterium | reverse complement strand
TCAGGCGGTCTCGGCGGACAAGGACAAGCAGATCGCAAAGTACAAAGCAATGGTATTGGCCTCGGACATGTCCAAAGCGGATGCTTCCAAGGGGCGTATGATTTACCAAAGGTCGTGTGGAGCCTGTCATATCATGTACGGAGAGGGTGGTAAGATCGGACCGGAGTTGACCGGGTCGAATCGTGCCGACCTCGATTATTTTCTGCTTAACGTCCTCGCTCCCAGTTACGACGTTCCCGAGGGGTACCGGATGGTCACCATCACCAGTAAGGACGGTCAGGTGTTGGTTGGCAACGTCATCGAAGAGAACGCCAACAAGGTCGTCCTTAACATGGTCGGCCAGCAAAGCGTGATTGCCAAGGCTGACGTGAAGACCCGCGTAACCTCGAAAATTTCCATGATGCCCGAGGGCCTTCTGCTTACCCTCAAAGACCCGGAGATCCTCGATCTGATCAAATATTTACGAACCGAAAAACAAGTACCGCTTCCCTAAATGATGAAACCTCAAGCCCTCTTCCTTCTTTTCGTTGCCATCGTTCTCCAGGCGGCGACGCCCACCAGCAACGCGCCCTTTCTCAAACCGGATGAGGCCATTGCCAAAATGAAGGTCATGCCGGGTTTTGAGGTCAAGGCGTTCGTGGCCGAACCCGACATCGGGGAAGCCATTGCCTTTTGTTTCGATTTCAAAGGCCGGCTCTGGACTCTGGAGAACTATAATTATCAGACGCGGCGGGCTCATTCCACGGACAAAAGAAACCGCATTCAAATTTTCGAAGACGTCGATGGAGACGGCGTGTTCGACAAGAAAAAGACTTTTACCGAAAATCTTACTTTTAGTTCGGGTATCGCTGTTGGAATGGGAGGGGTGTATGTGGGGATGCCACCCGAATTGATCTTCATTCCCGATGTCGACGGGGATGACGTACCGGATGGTCCGCACGAGGTTTTGCTCGATGGTTGGGGTATTCATGACCGGCACGAAACCCTCAATAGCTTCATTTGGGGCCCGGACGGTTGGATGTACGGATGCCACGGGGTGTTCACTCGGTCCGAGGTCGGGAAGCCGGGCGCCGCAAAGGAAGACCGTAAATTCATAGACGGTGGAATTTGGCGTTTTCATCCGCAGACCAAGGAATTCGAAATCTTTGCCGAAGGCTTGTCCAATCCATGGGGATTCGACTTCAACGACATGGGGCAGGGGTTCGCCACCTGTTGCGTGATTCCTCACCTTTTTCATATCGTGCAGGGAGGCGTCTACCATAAGCAGAGCAAACAAAACGTTAACCCTTACGTCTACGACAACATCAAGACGATCAGGGATCATACTCACAAGTCCGCTCATGGCGGGGCCCGTTTTTACCTCGGCGACGTTTTTCCTGAGAAATACCGCGATCAGCTTTTCATGTGCAACATTCACGAGCATGCAGTGCTGATCGATTACATGGTACCCAAGGGGTCGAGCTTTATCGGCAAGCACGGGCCCGACTTCGTGCACGCTAACGATTTGGCTTGGGTTGGATTCAGCGTGGAGACCGGACCGGACGGCGGGGTCTATATCCTGGACTGGCACGACCAGAACATTTGCGGAAACGTGGTCAAGTTCGCGAACTCTGCAAGGGTCTACCGGATCATGCCGAAAGGCGTCAAGGGACCGGGACCTTTTGACTTGGAAAAATTGACGGATCTCGAATTGGTTGAAATGCAGAATCATTCGAACGACTGGTACGTTCGTCAGTCCCGAACCATTCTTCAGCACCGGTACGCCTCAGGAAAATTGAATGCGGCCAAGGTACACGGAAACTTGGAAAGCATGATGAAAAAAGCAAAGTCCGTGGGCAAGCGCTTGCGGGCCTTGTGGGCTCTGCAGGTGACGGGCGGGTTCGAGGGCAAGGATGCCAAGCTCATGGCCTTGCTCGATGATTCCGAACAATACGTCCGGGCTTGGTCCATTCAATTTCTCAGCGAGGACAAGAAACCATCCAAGGCTCTGCTTGAGAAGTTTGCCGAGATGGCAAAATCCGATCCCTCACCGGTCGTTCGACTTTATCTTGCCTCTGCTCTTCAGCGTTTCCCTCATGAAAAGCGCTGGTCCATTTTGGAGGGGCTCGCTTCCCATGAGGAAGACAAGGACGACAACAATCTTCCCCGCATGGTTTGGCTAGCCCTCGAACCCATGGTGCCCGACAATTCGGCCAAAGCCTTGGCTTTGGCTGCCAAGGCCAAGCTTCCCCGTCTGCAGGAATTCGTTCCGAGAAGGATGTTGGCAGGCAAAGGCCCGGTTCGCCCTCCGCAGAAGCGGAAGGTTTCCAAGGCCGATTGGCAGAAGTTCGTCCAACAAGCGGCTCCCGGCTTTTCCATCAACGATTCCGGGGAGGGTGGCGTGATCCGCTTCGGGACCTTCCGTAACAAGCCGGCCACCCGGACTCATCCGATCAAGCGCGGCGAGCCTTCGGCGCTGGGCAGAAAGCTCGAAGTGCCGAAGGGAAAGAAGACGGTGCTTCGGGCAGTTGTAAGCCATCACTCGCATGGCGATTGGGAATTGCGGGTGAAAGTGGACGGCAAGATCATTTCCAAGGCCGAAGTCTCGTCCAAGACCACCACAGGCGAGTGGCTGACCCACGAGGTGGACCTTACGCCTTATGCGGGCAAGACCGTCGATCTTCAACTCGAGAACAACCCGACCGGTTGGATGAACGAATGGGCCTACTGGCATGAAGTCAAGGTGAGTATCCTTCCTCTTTCCGAAAAAAAAAAGACAAGCGCTAAAGCCAAAGTAATCTTTATTTCAGGTAAGCCCAGTCATGGGCGGATGAAGCATGAGCATCGGGCGGGCAACATGATCCTCGCCAAGCGGCTCAATGAGTCAGGCTTGCCTGTCGAGGCGATCGTGCTGGAGGACGTGGGATACCCGAAGGATGCTTCCGTTTTGGAGGATGCCGCCACCATCGTGATCTTTTGCACGGGGCACGGTGGACACGTTCTCAACCCTAAGCTCAAGGAATTCGATGCCCTGATGAAAAAGGGAACGGGGGTCATCATGATTCATTGGGCGACCGAGGCGGTGAAGGGCCCGCCCGGTGATCGGTTTCTCGAATGGATGGGCGGATTCTGCGATCTGAACTGGTCGGTCAATCCGCATTGGAAGCCTAATTTCAAGCCGCAGAAACACCCGATCTGGAATGGAGTCAAGCCCTTCAGCGTGGATGACGAGTGGTATTATCACATGCGCTTCGTGGAGGACCGGACCGGATTCACTCCCATCCTGACCGATCTGCCTCCGCCGGAGACTTTGCGTAGAAAGGATGGTCCGCGAAGCGGCAACCCGGCGGTCCGCAAGGCGGTGGCCAATGGGGAAACGCAGCACGTTGCCTGGGCCTACGAAAGGCAGTACGGAGGCCGTGGCTTCGGCTTCACCGGGGGGCACAACCACGTCAGTTGGCAGGATGACGGATACCGCAAGATCATGCTGAACGCCATCCTTTGGACCGCAGGTTTGGAGGTGCCCAAGAATGGAGTGGACTCGCCCGCTCCCGACAAGATCGAGATCGAATCCAACCTCGACTAGGGCTTTTAAAGCAAGTTCCGCCATGAAACGATTTCTTCCGCAGGCTCTCCTCGTCTTGCTCCTCGGCCCTTTGGCCTCGGCCAAGCAGCCAAATATTTTGTTTTGCATATCGGACGACCAGTCCTATGCCCACACGGGAGCCAACGGGGACCCGGTGATCAAGACCCCTGCTTTCGATCGGGTGGCGAGGGAGGGGATCCGTTTCACGCATGCCTTTTGCGACGCCCCGACTTGCGGCCCTTCCCGCAGCGCAATTTTGACCGGACAGCACATCTGGCGCTTGGAGGAGGCCGGCAATATTCACAGCACCTTGCCCAAGAAATTCATTACTTACACCGAGGTCCTGGCCGAAGCGGGATATGCCGTTGGCTTTACCGGAAAGGGCTGGAGTCCAGGACGCCTGCCGGCCGGAGGACGCGATTCCAATCCGGCCGGAAAGGAATTCCAGAAGCGCCGCTTGAAACCTCCTTTCCGGGCGATGAGACACACCGATTACGCGGCCAACTTCGATGATTTTATCGGACAGGTGAAGGGGGACCAGCCCTTTTGCTTTTGGTTGGGCACGAGCGAACCGCACCGTGCATACGAACTGGGTGCGGGCAAGCGAACGGGCAAGGATCCTGCCAAGGTGATCGTTCCGAAGATCTTTCCCGACCACCCCGTTGTCCGTAGCGACATTCTCGACTACTACGTCGAGATCGAGCATTTCGACAAAATGGTCGCCCGGGCCATTCGCTCTCTTGAGAAGCTTGGCCAGCTTGACAATACCATCGTTGTGGTCACCAGTGATCATGGCATGCCCTTTCCACGGGCCAAGGCAAGCCTCCATGATCAAGGCTCCCGAGTGCCCTTGGCCGTTCGTTGGCCCAAGGGAATCAAGAACCCCGGGAGGGTCTTCCCCGGGCTCGTGAATTTGAGTGATCTCGCCCCCACCTTTTTGGAAGCGGCGGGATTGAAGGTTCCCGGCATGATGACGGCCAACAGTTTGCTGGATGTTATCGGGAACGAACCCGAGACAGCCCGTCTGGCTGCCTTCATCGCCATGGAGCGTCACGACGGGTGCCGAAAGGGAGGGAAGGGCTATCCCTGTCGGGCAATCCGGACGAAGGACTACATGTATATTCTCAATCATAAGCCCGATCGTTGGCCTGCAGGTAACCCGGATCGAGAATTCTGCGCCCGTTACATCCCCTTCGGCGAAGTCGATTCCTCACCCACCAAGACCTTGTTGATGGACAACAAGGACAAGCCCGGATTCAAACGTTTTTACGATCTTGCCTTTGCCAAGCGCCCCGCCGAGGAACTCTACGACTTGAAAAAGGATCCCGGTCAAATCAATAACCTCGCCGGCCAACCGGAATACGCCAAGGTTCAAAAGAAACTCAGCGCCCAACTTCAGCAACGCTTGAAGCAAGCCAAGGACCCGCGGGCTCTCGGACTGGATGCCCCTTGGGATTACTATCCCTACTACGGGGCGATGAGAAACAAGAACTGGAAAGTCGATCCCAAGCCATGAACATCGCGAAAGCCATCTTTATCTTATTCTTTTGGGCGGTCAGCCTATCGGCGAGACCGAACGTCATCGTCGTGATGACCGACGATCAGGGCTATCCGGAAATTTCCGCTCATGGGAATCCGGTCTTGCAAACCTCCAACCTGGATCGTCTGCATGGACAGAGCATTCGTCTTTCCGATTATCACGTGTCACCCATGTGCACGCCCACCCGCGGGCAGTTGCTTACCGGGTTGGATGCGGCCCGTAACGGGGCCGTCAACGTGAGCAGCGGACGGGCCCTGCTTCGGGCCGAGAACCCGACCATGGCCAATTACTTTGCCGACGCGGGTTATTCCACCGGTGTCTTTGGGAAGTGGCACCTCGGGGCTAACTATCCCTACCGCCCGCAGGATCGTGGCTTTCAGGAAAGCGTCTGGTATCCCTCCTCCTCCATCCCTTCGGTTCCCGCCTATTGGGGGAACGACTATTTCGACGATGTTTACGTCCACAACGGAAAGGAAAAACAGTTCAAGGGCTATTGCGCCGACGTCTTCTTCAACGAGGCCAAGCGTTTCATTTCAGAATCCGTCCAAAAGAAAAAACCTTTCCTTTGCTATGTCGCGACCAACACACCCCACGGGCCCTTCTGGCCGAAGGATGAGGACCGCAAGGCGATTGCCGAGGTGCTCGCCGATCCTAAGTTCGATCATTTGAACAGTGGCCTCAAAAATCGGCTCAGCCTTTACCTGGGGATGATCCGCAACATCGACTGGAACATGGGCAAGTTGATGAAGTTCCTCGATGACGAGGGCTTGACCGACGACACCATTTTGATTTTCAAAACGGACAACGGCAGCCTGCTCGGGCCTCAGTATTTCAACGCCGGGATGCGGGGCAAGAAGACCGAGATCTGGGAGGGCGGACACCGTGTGCCCTGCTTTATCCGTTGGCCCAAGGGAGGCCTGGGGAAACCGCGCGACGTCGGTGGCCTGACCCAAGTTCAGGACGTTCTGCCCACCTTGTTGGATCTTTGCCAAATCAAGCCGAGGAAAGGACCCAAGCTCGACGGCATGAATCTGGCTCCCGTTCTCCGGGGCAAGAAGAAGGTATCGGATGACCGCATCCTCGTCATCAATTATAGCCGGATGCCTGGGTTCTCGAATTACCCGTCCCCGCACTCGCAGACCCAAATGCGGGCCGATCAGGCAGCGGTGCTTTGGAAACGCTGGCGTCTTCTCGAGGACCGCGAACTGTACGACTTGGCCTCCGATCCCCTGCAAAAGAAGAACGTCATTGGCGAGCATCCCGAAGTGGTGGCCAAAATGCGCAAGCACCTCTATTCGTGGTGGGACGGGGTCAAGCACTTGGCCAACGAGGAACAGCGCATCATAATCGGGACCAAGCACGAGAACCCGACCAAACTGTCCGCCACCGAGTGGCTTGACGTCTTCGTCGACCAGCAGGGGCAAATCCGGCGGGGTGTATTGAAGAACGGCTATTGGTTGATCGACGTCGCGAGGGCGGGGGAGTACGAGATCGAACTGAGGCGTTGGCCCAAGGAAGCCGATGGAACGGTCAGCGGGACTTTGCCCGATGGCAGCGGAACGGCTTTGCCCATCAACCAGGCCATGCTCTTTGTGAGCGGGCATAATCACCTCAGCATCTCGCAAAAAAAAGCCTACCAGTTCGAGGGACTGACTAAGCGGGTCACTCCGAAGGACAAGGGTGTCACCTTCACCATGAACCTGAAGAAAGGCCCAACCGCTCTTCACACCTGGTTTAAAGGAAAGAATGAACTCACGTTGAGTGCCTATTATGTTTACGTAACCCGAAAAGGAGATTCCAAATGAAAAATTCCATTTCATTTTTTCTCTTTCTCTTCGCCTTTGGTGCTTTTCAGACTTCAGCGAGAAAGCCCAATATTGTTTTCTTTCTGGTCGATGATCTCGGTTGGGCGGACGTGGGTTGCTACGGCAGTCAGTTTCATGAAACGCCTGCGATCGACCAGTTGGCAAAAGAAGGTATGCTCTTCGACAATGCATACTCGACCTGTCACGTCTGCTCACCGAGCCGGGCCAGTATCCTGACGGGCAAGTACCCCGCTCGGACAAATTTGACGGAGTGGCTGGGCGGGCGTCCCGAGCGCGACTACGAGCCGCTGCACCACGGGGAAAAGCTGACCGCTTTGCCCGACGAGGAGGTGACCTTGGCCGAAACTCTCAAGAGCCATGGCTACGCCACCGCGAACTATGGCAAGGCCCACTTGAGAGTGGACCCGAAGGACTATGGTTTCGACGAGGAGATCACGGGGTGGGTGCGTTCCTATCACTATCCTTTTGGGGGCGCTTACAATGCGAAGCTCCCGGGGAAAAAAGGCGACTACTACACCGACAAACTGACTGATGCGGCGTTGGATTTCATCGAGCGCAACAAGGACCGGCCTTTCTTCGTACACCTCGAGCATTTTGCGGTGCACGACCCGATTCAGGGGCGACCGGATTTGGTGGAGAAATATCGCAAGAAGCTTGCGGCGATGCCAAAACGGGCCGGGCCGGACTTCATTCTTGAATCCAATCCGGACGGTCCGGCGTTGACGGAGAAAGAACTGAAGGCACTGGCGGAGAATGACGAACTGCAGGCGCAACAGGATGCGCGCGTCTGGTGGGTAAAGCAAAAGCAGGACAACGTGGAGTTTGCCGGGATGCTCGAGGCCACCGATGAAAGCCTGGCCCGCATTCGGTCGAAGTTGAAGGAACTCGGACTGGAAAAGAACACCATCGTAATCTTCACGGCGGACAACGGGGGCATGTCCGCATCGAACCAATACCGCGGGGTCAATCATCCGAGGAAGTCTCTAGACAGCCGCTTTGCTTCCTCCAACCTCCCTCTGCGCGGTGCAAAGGGCTGGAACTACGAGGGTGGAATTCGCGTACCCTTGGTCGTTCATTGGCCTGGCGAAATTAAGCCTAATACCACTTCGCACTCCTTGGTTACGGGAACCGATTACTACCCGACGTTGCTCGAGATGACGGGCTTGCCCGCCTTGCCCGACCAGCACGTCGACGGAGTCAGTTTCCTGCCCGCCCTCCGGGGCAAAGATCATGACCGGGGCGCCATCTACTGGCACTTTCCCCATTACAGCAACCACGGATACCAAAGCCCCGGCGGGGCGATCCGGTTGGGAAAGTACAAGTTGCTCGAATACTACGAAAAGGGGAGCGTGCAGCTCTTCGATTTGGAAAAGGACCTTGGCGAGCGGAACGATCTTTCGGGAACAAAGCCCGACGTAACTGCGAGGCTCTTGAAGATGCTTCGTGACTGGCGCCGTGAAGTGGATGCCAAAATGCCTTACCCGAAAACCGCAACCTCGAAACCGGCGAAAGGGGCACGGGTTACCAATGCCAAGCCCAGCAATGTCCCTAGGACAGGATTTAATTTAGCGACCGACGTCTCGACTTTCGCTCCCGGTTGGAAGGTCCGCGACTGGGGCGGTCCGGCCATGAAGCCCGGGTTGCGTACTCAATGGGATGGACGCAAGAAAGTACTTCTTACCCATCCGCTGAGCAAAACCGTTCCCTGCGTTCTGTCCCGTAAAATCGAGGTGCCAAAGGGAAAGAAGACCACTCTCGAGCTTGACGTCACCAATCACCCGAAGGGCAATTGGAAGTTGGTGGTTCTGGTCAATGGAAAGAAAGAGCTAAGCGAGGACGTAGCGGAAACGAAATGGCAACGGTTTGGCGTCGATTTAAGCAAGCACGCCGGCAAGACGGTCAACGTCGAGCTCCTGAATCAAGCCACCGGTTGGTCCCATGAAGCCGCCTACTGGAGCCGGATCGAGATTGTTCATTAAAAACAAAGCAGATTACCCATGACTTTTAGACTTTTATTTGTTCTTTCATCACAAGTGCTCCTCTTTCTTACGCTGGTTGGAAAGGAGGCGAATTGGCCCCGTCACGAAATCTTTTCCGGTTCCCACGTAAACTCCGCGACCGCTCACGATTATGACAAGGATGGCGATCAGGAAATTCTCTTTTCCGCGGACAGCAAGGTCTTCCTTTACCTAGGGCCCGATTATGAAAAGAAACAACTCCTTGCCCACGCCGGTCCCCGATATGCGAAACTGAAGGGCCGGTGCATTCACAGTGTCCTGCACGACGTCGATCAAGATGGGGATCTCGATTTCGTGGGGTCTTTCGTGCGCGGGCTTTTTTGGCTCGAATGCCCGGACAAGAACCCTACTGCGAGCGAATGGAAAATGCATCAGATCACCGACGAGATCTTCGGGGTTCACTGCATCCGTTCCTTCGATATCGATCGGGATGGCAAGAACGATCTCATCGCCAATGATTTTACCGACGACAAAGGACCGTATTCACGATCGGTGTGTTGGCTCAAACCCAAGTTGTCGAAAAAGAAAGCGATCGAGTGGACCATCATTCCTCTAGCCAAGGGCACGGCTCAGGGAGGCAGTCACTACTTTGACTTCGGGGACGTCAACGGAGACGGCCGTATTGACTTCGCCATGGGAGCCAAGGGCAAACCTTTTGAAAACGGCAATTACTTTGCGGTCTACTATTCAGGGAAGGATATCACCAAGCCCTGGCGCCGGGAAATGCTTCCGGGCGCCGGCGAGCACCTCGGAGCCACTCATGCTGCGCCCGCCGACGTCAACGGGGATGGCAAGATCGATATTTTGGCCACTCGAGGTCATGGGGTGGGGGTCCTTTGGTTCGAAGCCCCGGATTGGAAACCGCATATGATTGATGATACGATTGATTCCACCCACTCGACCGATTTCGGTGATATTGATGGAGATGGAGACGTCGACATGAGTACGGTTGGGTACGAATCCAAGCTTGCCGTCTGGTACGAGAACGATGGCAAGGGCAACTTTACACGCCATGTTCTCAGTCGTGACCAAATGGCTTACGACACCATGATCACCGACCTGGATGGGGATGGTGACAAAGATATCCTTGTCGCGGGTCAGCGCAGCCAAAACGTGGTCTGGTTCGAAAATCCAAAGAACTGATTTACGAAAAAAGTCTGAATGATTTCAATATGGCTTATCAATGAGATTGAAACTTTTGAATCAGGAAATAGTTTGTAAATCTTAAATTTATGATGAATTCACAAGCATGCGGTCGTCGCCAGTTCCTCAAAGGAGCCGGTTTGTCCTTGGCTTTGCCTTTTATGGAAAGCCGGGCGGTCGCGGCAAGTCAGACGGCTCGAGCGAAGAAAATTTTGGCCATCGGTAATCATCTCGGATTTTATCCGGGAGCATTCTTTCCGAAAGAGGAGGGGACGGATTACGTCGCCAGTCCGACCCTGAGGAATATTGAAAAACACCGAAAGGATTTCACCGTGTTTTCTCATCTCGATCATGACGTCGGGGGTGGGCATGGCGGGGTTAATGCTTTTCTCTGCGGTGTTCGCAAGCAGGAGTCCAGTGGTTTTCCGGAGAAAAACGTTTCCTTGGACCAGATTGCGGCCGAACACGTGGGAAGCGCATCGCGCTTTCCGTCGATTACCACTGGAATCGGGGAGGGTACGGATATGTGCTGGACGCGCACCGGTGTTCGCATTCCGCCTGTCAACAATCCGTCCCGTTTGTTCAATGCTCTGTTTGCGCAGTCGCCTCAAGCAGTGCGTAATGCCGAGCGTGAACGAATGACCCATCGGAGCAGCGTGTTGGATGCTTTGCTCGGTTCCGCCAAATCCTTGCATGGCGATCTTAACCCCACCGACCGCGACAAATTGGATCAGTATTTGAATTCGGTGCGCGAGGTGGAGCGTCGCCTGCAGATGTCCAAGGAGTGGTTGGATCGTCCAAAGCCCGAACCGGGTATCAAGCCGATTGAGGACGAGAAACGCATGCACATTGAGGAGATGCCTCTGTTTTTCGATCTGCTTACTCTTGCTTTGCAGACTGATTCCACCCGGGTCGCGACCTTTGAGATCCCCCTCGGTTTTTCCACCACCGATCTGGACGGCGTTTCCTATGGCTACCACGGTCTTTCTCATCATAGCAAGGGGGAGGACAAACTGGCCGAGCTTCAGGTGGCCGAGGATTATATATTCACTCAAGTGAACCACTTGCTCAACCGTTTGCAGGAGGCTAAGATCTTTGATGATACTTTGGTAATCGTGGGCAGTGGAATGAGTGACGGTTCAAAGCACAGCAACAAGGACTTGCCCGTGCTGATGGCCGGAGG
>JAYOII010000069.1:0-11347 GCA_038118685.1 Opitutia bacterium | reverse complement strand
GACCGATTGATGAGCCGACGGCGTCCAAATGGCATCGGCATTTCGAGAAAATCAGGCTGGAGGAAAACTCATCCGTCCTGGCTTTGAAGGAAACCCTCGCCACCAGTCTCGCGTCCACCCACTTTCTTTACTTGAGCGAACCGGAATCCTCAAAAAGCAAACCCAAGAACCTATCCCCCCACGAACTGGCTACCCGTCTATCTTACTTTCTTTGGTCATCCATGCCCGACGAAGAACTTCGCTCTCTCGCGGATCAGAACAAACTCCGCGACCGAAAAGTTCTAGCCGGGCAAGTTTCCCGAATGCTCAAAAACCCGAAGGTTCACAGATTCAGCGAGGAATTCAGCAGACAGTGGTTTGACCTTGGCGGAGTCGACCGGGTTGCGGTCAATCCGAGATACCATCAAAAGTTCGATAACCGTCTCAAACCCTACATGCAGTCCGAAAGCATTGAATTCTTCAAGGAGATCCTGACCAAGAACGAATCAATGATGCAAATCGTTGACGCCGACTTCACGATGCTCAATGCCCGGTTGGCCAAACACTACGGAATGGAAGGACCCAAGTCACAACGGTTCGAGAGAACTTCCCTGAAAGGAACGAATCGGCCGGGAGGCATACTCGGTCACGCTTCCGTTCACCTTTCCGGATCCGACGGAGCGGAATCTCATCCAATCCGGCGAGCGGTTTGGATCCGCGAGCGACTCTTGCATGATCCACCCAAACCACCTCCGCCCGACGTACCCGGAATCGAACAAAGCGTAAAGGACTTCGAAAAGCTAAGTCTTCGGGAACAGTTGGAAGTTCACAGGCAAAAGGAATCCTGCAATGATTGCCACCGCTCCCTTGATCCATGGGGAGTCGCCATGGAGGAGTTCAGTGCGATCGGATTGAAGAGAGATAAAACCACCGTTCACAAGAAGCCCGTCACATCGGATACCATCTTACCCGGCAATCATCCGGTAAAAGGAGTGATGGAACTGCAAAGGTTCATTCTTAGTCATCGCAAGGATCAGTTCGCTCATGCCCTTTGTTCCAAAGTTCTTGCTTATGCTTTGGGGCGATCCTTGACCCTCGACGACGAGCTTTTGATCAGTGACTTGAAAAAGGACTTTTCCAATGACGGGTACCGGTTGTCGGGTCTGATTCAAAATATCGTTCTCAGCGAAACTTTCGGTTCGCATTAAATCTTAGGATAATCATCGTAGAAGCATGAAAATATTGGGCAAATCAAAGATGAATAGAAGATCCATGCTCAAGGCATCTGGCATTTGCATGGCTTTGCCGTGGATGGAATCGTTGGCGGATTCGGCGCCATCCCGCCCGCCGCGAAGATTTTGCTCCATTTATTTCCCTTACGGAGTGAGTCTGCCCGGCAAGGACAGTGAATTCGCCGATTGGAATTGGTTTCCCAAAGGCGAAGGGCGGGATTTCACCTTCAACAAATCTCTGAAACCTCTTGAGCCTTGGCGTGACCAAGTCACCGTCCTCGGCGGACTGTGTCATCCGAAAGTCAGGCGCATCGGCGGTCATGACAGCGGTGATACCTTTCTTACCGGTGAAGAAATGAGTTTGAAGGCAAACGGATTGAAAAACTCAATCTCTTTGGATCAGTTCATGGCCCATTCCCATCGTCTCGGATCCGAAACCCGGTTTTCCAGTCTTGCTCTTTCTTCCGATGGCGGCACGGGTATGCCCACCCGGGCCAACACGCTTTCTTTTTCGAACACCGGTCAACCGATCCCCTCCTTCAATCGTCCCGCTCTGGTTTTCGAGCGCCTCTTTGGCTTGAGCGGAGAATCGATTGACGCCCAAAGAAAAGGCCTTACCCGGACGGGCAGTCATTTGGATTTGCTCCTCGATGACGCCAAGTCTTTGCACCGGAAGTTGGGAAAGACCGATCAGGACAAGCTCGATCAATACCTTACCTCGGTCCGCGAGATCGAACAGGACGTGGAACGCTCCGCTCAATGGTTGGACGTGCCCCGCCCAAAAGTCAATGCGGAGGGTCTCAGCCTGGAAGCCGACAATGAGACGCCTGAGAAACTCATCTACACTATGCTCGACTTGATTGCCCTTGCTTTTCAGACCGACTCAACCCGATTTGTGACTTACCAACTGGCAAGCATGCACGGAGCCATTTCCATCGCCAACAAGTTCCCCTCCCTTCTGGGTTTCCCCAAAGATGCCCACGGTTTGGCTCATGGAGCGGGCAAGGGCGTCGGCGCTCAGAACAAAGGCAAGTGGGATCTTTACCAGACCCAGTGTCTGGCTTACTTGATCAAGCGCCTCAGTGAGATGAAGGAGGGCAACGGCACGGTTTTGGACAACACCTGCCTTCTCTACGGAAGCAGCAACAGCAAGACGCACAACAATACCAACTACCCCTTGGTGCTTGCAGGCGGGCGGGACATGGGTTACCGGCACGGTCAATACCTTAAGTTCGAAAACGACGTCCCTCTTTCCAACCTTTTCGTAACCATCCAGAAAAGGATGGGGACAAAAGCGGATTCCTTCGCCGACAGCACGGGCGAGATGAAGGAAGTCCTCGCCTAGTTTTTCTTTCCCTCAAGATAAGCCAAGAGGTCGAGAACCTCCTGCTTGCTCAGGTTGTTCAACAGTCCCGGAGGCATGATGGACAGTTCCGAACGCCTCTTCTTGAGGACGTCGACCTTCGGTATCTTGATGGCTTGATCGGGTTGCAGAGGATTCTCGGCAAGCAAGAGGTAGGGAGACCTATAATCCAAAGTAGGAATGATCCGACCGGTCAAGTTCCGTCCCTCGACCAATTCAAGGACGTCGGTTCGATAATTTTGAGCAATCGATTCGGAAGGCAAAAGAATGGCCCGCAAAAGATCGCTTCGCCCGAGCCGACTCGCTACTCCGGTCAAATCAGGACCCACCGCATAGCCTGAGCCTTGAAAGCGATGACAGCGGCTGCAAAGAGCCACTTCGAAGGCCTTTCTTCCCGCAGCAAAATCCTTGGGCTCAGGATCGAAGCCCAAGTCTCCGGCAAAATCATCCGGTTTCCAATTCTTCACGAACTTCCTGCCCGAAAGATCGGGCAAGGGCGGCATCTTGGATTTGCCGAATGCCAAAACTTCATACTTTGGACGCTCGCTTTCGGGCAAGGAGGCCAAAGCGTCTTTGCTTATTCTCTTCAAGCTGGTGGGCAAGCCCCTGCTGTCCCCGACGTAACCGGTCGCTTCCCCGATCTTACGAAAATAGGTCTCACGCCGAGACGAATCCCAACCTGTTTCGGCCTTACGCAAGTGGTGCAGATAATGGACTGTCTGAACAGGATCCTCGGTCGATTCGAGCAATTCGATCGTTTGGCCCACGGCCTTTTTTGGATCCAGGGTGATAAGAAGCGGTGCAAGCGACTCGTTGAGGCTATCGGATTGGCTTGGATAAAGCGGACGAAGCTGGGCAAGAATGGCTTCCTTGAATACTCCGGGACCGTCTGCAAGACAGAGGTTATACAAATGAGCCGCTTGGAGGATCAGATCCTCTTCGAACGACGCCAAATCAAGATTGGTCAACCGGGCAAGTATGGCCGATGCTTGCCCGGGATCGGCATGGATCAAGGCGGTCCAAGCGGTCAGGAGAGTTCTTGGGTTTCCATTTTCAGCCAAAACGACGGTTCGCCAACGCTCGACGGGTTGATGCTCGAAAGCGATGCGGGCGGCGTTACGGATACGCGGGTCGGCACTACCCAAATGCACCCAAAGCGAGACTAGTTTGCCGGCCAAACCATCACCGGGCAAAGTGTGGTCGGTTGCTTGATCAGGTTTTCCATGATGCCTTTCCAAATGACGACGAACCTCCCGTGCCGTTGCGGAAAGTTCGGAACGGAGCTTTTGTTGAGAAGTGGCTTTGTTGCGCGGTCCGTTCGTGCCCGCGTAGCGAACTCGGTAAAGAGCGCTTTGCGTCCGGCGTCCTCCGGTAATGAAATACATGGCCCCGTCCGGACCAAACGCCAGATCGGTCACGTTCAGGGGGCGTCCTTGCAAAAACATCTCGGGCACACCGGCATATCCTGCGCCCCGCTCGATCATATGGACGGCCAAAATCCGCCCAAAGGTCCAATCCAAAACGAAAAGGGCATTCCGATAGGTGGGAGGAAAACCACTCCCGTAGCCAAATTTAACCGAGGTAGGCGAACCCTTTCCGACATGTGCGGTTGACTGAGTGTTGTCGGGGTGGTCGGGGTAATACGGAGGCCAACTCCCGGTCACCGCCCGCCATCCGAAATCAGCGCCACTGGTCAAGTGCTTGACCCGGGTCGGACGGTACCAGGGCGTACCCATGTCGTTCTCGGCATCGGCATCATAGGTAAACGCTTCGCCATGTCTGTTGAAGGCAATGCCGTAAGGGTTGCGCAACCCACCGCAAAAGATTTCGATCCGCTTGCCGTCCTTGTCCATTCGCAAGACGTGACCCTCGTTCGGTCTGTAGGGCAAGCGCTTGCGCCGGAGGGGCGAAGTCCGATTGGGAATGAGCTCGGGAATGTGAACGGAATCCCCGTGGATAACGTAGATCATTCCATCCGGCCCGAGGGCCAAATCGTTGCGCCCGTGCCCCACCCCGCCCTCGGATTGGTAAAGGATTTTCTTCTCCTCGAATTGACCGTCGCCATCCAAATCACGCAACCTGTACAAGGCTCTAGAATTGTTGGCGTTGGCATAAAGCGCTCCATGCGCGTAAAGCAATCCCCTGCATTCCTTGAGGGTGTCCTCGATCCTCTCGACTCGTACGATACTGCCGGCAGGCGACAGGCTGAAGCGCAACAAACCCTTGTCCTCTCGGCCAATGGTAATTCGGCTCTTGAGGTCGAAGGCCATGCTCACCCAGGAGTTTTCTTCCTTGCCCGCCGAGCGAAGGAGTTCGACCTCGAAACCAGGCAGGGTGAAAAAACTGGCCGGATCGGTTCCCGCCTTTGCATTCGAAGCCCGCTTCCATTGGGTGTAGTCGTCCAAGGAATCAACGCGAAGGGGAGGCAAGTTCCACCAAGGTTCAACGGTCAGGGAACCGAACGATTCAATGGTTTGTTCGTCTCCTTTCTCCCCCCTGACCTTCCATTTCTCGTTCGTAAACAAGGCGCTGCGTCCGCCCGTGGAATCGGTCCAGTCAAGGCGAAGACCAACCGCGGGAGCCTTGCTCGAGGAACGGGCCGAAATCGAGATCAGGTTCTTCCCCTTGAACAACCGGCCCGCCGCATCCAGATCAAGCAATGGACCATGTTCGGCGGATTGCCCGACTAACTTGCCGTTCACCCGGACCTTCAGGGAGGAAAAATCCGAGACTGCCTGCAAACGGGCGCTGACCGCATGACCGGTAAGCTCGAACTCCCTTGAAAATTCCAGGTTGGCTCCAAGTTCCCTGGACTCCTTGCCCCAAATCCATTTGGACTGAGCCCAAACTCCCAGGGGCATGAACAAAGTCAAAAAAAGCAAGCAATGCTGAGCCAACCTCATTAGGACGCCCTTGGTAGGCCGAACCGAAAAATCAGGCGAGCAAATCCTTGACCACGTGGCCATGAACGTCGGTCAGGCGGTAGTCGCGTCCTTGAAATCGGTAGGTAAGTTGCTCGTGATCAAATCCAAGCAGGTGCATCCAGGTGGCTTGCAGGTCATGTACGTGAACGGGATCCTTGGCCACGCTGAATCCAAGCTCGTCGGATTCGCCGTGTACGTGACCGCCTTTCACGCCTCCTCCCGCCATAACCATGGTATAACAATCGGGGAAATGATCGCGGCCAAGAACCTTGCCTTTCGAGGTACGCCCCTCCCGGAAAGGAGTCCGTCCGAATTCTCCTCCGATAATGATGAGGGTTTCGTCAAAAAGACCGCGCTCTTTAAGATCGTTGATCAAAGCAGATATCGGCTTGTCCATGGTCGCGCACTTCTTGGTCAAGCCATCCCGGATATCCTCTTTGGGGTTGGTTCCGTGATAATCCCACCCCCAGTCGAAAAGCTGGACGAAACGCACGCCCTTTTCGGCCAGACGGCGGGCGAGAAGGCAATTGTTTCCGAGGCTGGCTCCTCCGACTTGCGCCCCATACGCTTCGAGCGTCTTTTTCGATTCTTTCGAAATATCCATCACATCCGGGACGGAAGTCTGCATCCGGTAGGCCAATTCGTATTGGGCAATGCGGGTAAGGGTCTCGGGGTGAGCGAACTTCTCGGATGCCTTCCGGTTAAGATCACGCAAAGCGTCCAAGCTCGCCCTTCTCAATCCGCGATCCATTCCAGGGGGGTTGGAAACATAGAGTACCGGGTCGCCTTTGGACCGGCATTGGACCCCTTGATAAACGGAAGGAATGAACCCGGCGCTGAAGGAGTTTTTACCACCGTTGGGCTGAGTCCCGCTCGAGATCAAGACGACGTAACCGGGCAAATTCTGGTTCTCCGAACCAAGGCCGTAGGTTGTCCAAGCCCCGAAGGAAGGACGGCCGGGTTGGGGAAAACCGGTGTGCACGAACAGTTCGGCGGGAGCGTGATTGAACTGATCGGTATGCATCGACTTGATCACGCAAAAATCATCGGCATGCTTATGAAAATTCGGAATCGCATCCGACATCCACATGCCCGATTTGCCGTATTGCTTAAAAGTACGGGGCGTGCCCATGAGCTTCGGCGTACCCGAAGTGAAGGCAAAGGTCTTTCCCTTGATGAATTGATCCGGGCATTCCTGATCGGTCCTCTTAACCAACTCGGGCTTGTAATCCCACATGTCAAGATGCGGAGGGGAACCCGTAAGATGTATGTAGATGACGCGCTTGGCTTTGGAATTGAAATGGGGCTTTCGGGGCAGCAATGGATTCTTCGGTGCCTTCAAGGCAAAGGACTCGGGGGAAAGCATTTGAGCCAAAGCTCCGACTCCCAACCCCATCCCGCAGTTTTTCAAGAAGTGGCGTCGGGTCTTAAGTTGAATTTGTTCAAGGAGGGGATTCATGAGACTAAAAGGGTGAAAAGTGAAGATAGATTTGTGAAATGATTAATCAGAGGAATTGGATGCTTTTTTGACGATCGAAGTAAGAATTGAAATAAGTTGGTTGGACTCATCCAAGAGATTCGCAAGTTGTTTTTCCGAAATCATTTTGGTTTCAATTAACAAACGAAGCCAATAATGAGTCTCACGGGCTTCTTTACAAGAGATGTACATTTTGGCTGTAAAATCTGCCTTGGACTGGCTCCCATGCGCTTCCTCAATATTGGCGCCAATTGATGTGCCTGATCTGAGTAGCTGATTAGAAATAGTTCTGGCAACACCTGATCTTTGTTCCAACTTTTGACAAAGGAAGATGACTCTTTTGGCAAATTCGAAGCTTCTTTCCTTAAGATCCTTTTTCTTGATAAATTTCTCATCATTCACTCTTCGCTCCTCAATCTTCTCATCTTTTCATCAGCATTTCGTCGAGATTGAGCAGAACGTTTCCTGCAACAGTCAGGGCGGCCAAGTCGGCCAGGTTCGTATCCGCAGGGGCTGGTCCGATCGGGTCGGTCGCCATCTTCTTTGCCAGTTCGGGGTCGTTTGCGTAACGAACCCGAACCTGTTGGTAAAGCTGAACCAGGCGATCGAGTTCGGCAGGATCCGGAGAGCGGGCAAGGCACCTTTGGAATCCGGCTTCAAGACGGTCAACCGGGGCGTCCCCCGCTTTCAACATGATGCGGGCCAAGGATTGGGCGGCCTCCACGTAAACCGGATCGTTCAGGGTGACAAGGGCTTGAAGAGGCGTATTCGTACGGTCCCTGCGAACGGTGCAAACCTCTCGGTTAGGGGCGTCGAAAGTGGTCATCGAAGGATAGGGGTTGGACCTTCGCCAAGTGGTGTAAAGACCCCGCCGGTAGCGATCCTCGCCTGTGCTTGTCTTCCAGTCGATTCCTCCCCCGAAGGCAGCTCTCAAGCCCATGTTCGGTTGAGGGGGCCGGACCGGCGGGCCATACATTTTGGAGCTGAGCAACCCGGACACGGCAAGCGCTTGGTCACGGATCATTTCAGCGGTTAAACGGACGCGAGGGCCACGGGCCAAAAGGCGGTTGGCCGGATCGCGGGCTGCCATTTCATCGGTGACGTGAGAATTTTGGAGGTAAGCCTCGGACGTGACGAGCAAATGGACGAATGCTTTGACGTCCCATCCCGAGCGAATGAATTCGGTGGCCAACCAATCGAGCAATTCAGGGTGCGAAGGCAACTCGCCTTGAGCTCCGAATTCCTCGCTCGTGGCGACAAGTCCGATGCCAAATATCTTTTCCCAAAAACGGTTGGCCGCAACCCGTGCGGTCAAGGGGTTTTTCTCATCCACCAACCACTTGGCCAAATCCATTCGGGTCGGTTTTTGGACGCCTTCGGGGGCAGAAAAGAGCGAGACCGGAAAACCTGCCTCGACTTTGTCTCCAAGATTCAGGTAGGACCCGCGGAGATGAACGTGAGTGGCGCGGCGCTTGTCTTTGGGCAGCTCTCGCAAGATTGGAACGGTGGGGCCCTTGATCCCGGCAAGTTTCTTCTCCAAGTCCTTGAGCTTTTTGGAACGCTCATCCCCGGGAGACGACCGATCAATCGTAAGATAAGAAGCGAGGAAAGCCTTGTCGGCTTTCGAAAATTCCTCGTGCGTTTTCGGCAACTTGCCTTCCCACTTGGGGTTGGGTGTCTTCTTGCTCAAATGGGCCCAAACGGGTTGGCGATTGGCGTTCAGGGCAACCGCCCAGAACTGCTTGAGGCGATTGCCCGCGCCTCCATCCGTGCGATTATAGAGAAGAATCCGATCGATCGCCTGTTCGGAACCAAGATCAATTTCCAACCAAGGCCCATCCGCCTTGCCCGTATGGGTGACCGACTTGCCGACGAAATAGTCCCCATTGGTATTCCCATCGATGGCAAGTTTGGGAGGGCCGTTGAAGTCGGTGCTTATTTGGGTGGCCTTGCCCTTTCGAGCGAGGTTTTCGTCACCTTGAAGGACCTCGACCTCAGCCAAATGAAGCCAGCTTTGTTTGTCCGGGTTGATGATCCGGACAAACCTTGCCTTCAACTGGCCCTTCGGAAGCGGCAACTCGGTTTTCGCAACCGGCTGTGTCTTCTTGATCTCGTCTTTCAATTCTTCGATCTGCTTGCGCAGCGGCACTCTCCTTTGTTCGGACGCCTCGTCCTTGACCTGTAGGGTTGGCCTCTCGTCCCGTTTGTCCGAATCTTCGGTTTGATTGAGAATATCGAAGACCTTGAAGTACTCCTCATGAGTGATGGGATCGTATTTGTGGGTATGGCACTGGGCGCAAGCCATGGTCGTGCCCATCCAGGTAGCGAAGGTGGTATTCACGCGATCAACCACCGCAACGTTGCGGAACTCCTCGTCGTTGGTCCCTCCTTCGTTGTTGGTCTGCGTATTGCGGTGAAAGGCGGTGGCGATCAGTTGATCTTCGGTCGGCTCGAGCAACAAGTCCCCGGCCAGTTGCTCGATGGTGAACTGATCAAAAGGCAAGTTTTTGTTGAAAGCCCGTATGACGTAATCCCGATAAGCCCAAATGGTACGGGGCGGATCGTCCGCGTAACCGGCCGAGTCGGCATAACGGGCCAAATCCAACCATGTCCTCGCCCAATGTTCTCCGAACTCGGGACGGGCAAGCAAGCGGGCGACTAAATTCTCATAGGCCTTGGGGTCCTTGTCCGCCACGAAGGCATTGACTTCATCAAGCTTGGGAGGCAAGCCGATCAAATCCAAAGAAACTCGACGGGCAAGAGTTCTGCGGTCCGCCCTGGCCGATGGCTTGATTCCCTCCGCTTGCAAGCGTTTGCGGATGAAATGGTCAACGGGGTGGACGTTGGACGGAACTTCCGGACGCACCGTTTGCTTGTAAGACCAATGCTTGTCGTACTTGGCACCCTGCTTGATCCATTCCCTAAGCAAGGCAACCTCTTCTTCGTTCAAGGGTTGCCCCTTGCCTTTGGGTGGCATGTGCTCCTCATCTCCCTTGGGCAAAGTGACCCGAAAGAGAATTTCGCTGTCCTCGGGGTTACCCGGAACAATAGCTGAATAGCCGTCCAAATCACGGGTCGCACCCTCGAAGGTATCCAGACGCAAACCGGCCTCGCGGTGCTCCTCGTCCGGTCCATGGCATGCAATGCACCGGTTGGAAAGAAGTGACTTGATCTGGCTATTGAAATCGATTTTTCCGTATGCTCCGATTGCAAGGCCGATGGAAAGAAATATGGAGTGAATGAACTTGGGCATAAAATTATTTAAATTAGTAAAAAGCCAACAAATCAAAGTCAACTGACAGATAGGTTTAGCTGCATTTTACATGAAGACAATTGAGCCGATCCTGATCTCGAAATTGGGTCTTTACGAAAGCAAGGGTAAGAGTTTTGCTACTTTTTCTTTGAATAAAAAGGCATTTTCGTTCTTTCCAGGCGTACACAGTACATTTCATGAAAATTCTCAAGATTGCGATTTCGGCTGTTGTATTCGCTCTGGTTCTTGTCGGAGCTCTTTATTTCTCAACAGTATCCGAGCCAAAATAAAACTGGGTTGTTTCCGGAGGGGAAGCAGGCGGCGAATACGATGAGGTTGCCCGGGCATTGGGAGATGCAATGGCGGAGGAGTTCGCCCCGAAGGTACGCGTTGATATTTCTTCGGGAAGCAGGCAGAACTTGGATCGCCTGCTAAAAGGACAAGCGGATCTTTGCCTGGTTCAAAACGACGTTACCGGGGAAAAAGGGATTCGCTCCATTGCAACCCTTTACAAAGAAGTCCTTCACGTCGTCGTCAGAAAGGACACGACTTCGCCGGAGCAACTGTCCAATGGAACTTTTTCCATCGGTCCCTCGGGCGGAGGGACCGAAAACCTCGCAGTCGCAACCCTCGTTCAGATGGGCTTTTCGGAAGAAAAGATTACCTGGAGGAACGAAAGCCTCGAGCAGGGACTGCAAGCCTTGGGTGAAAAGAGGGCGGATGCCGTTTGCATCGTAACGGGAATTGGAAATGCCACCGTCCGAAAATTTCTCTCCGAGGGCAACTTCACCCTTCTCGACTTGGGGAATGATATTTTCGAAAGCGTCCGCTATTCCTATCCATTCGCCCGCCCCGCTTTCATACCGACCGGCGCCTATCCCCTAAAACCCGGTCTTGGTGTGCCCAGCCAGCCAATCTCTACGATCGGGACAACGGTGCTTCTTGCGTGCCGACAAGACCTTGCGGAAAACCATGCCTTCGAGCTAGCCCGTTTCCTCGAGCAAAACCGGGCGAACCTGATCCGGGGGCAACCGCTCTTCGCTCAAATGGATTCACCCGAGACTGTAGGCCAACTGCAATTCGCCCTTCACGATGGGGCCCGACTGCACTACGAAAGAC
>JAYOII010000068.1:11111-11409 GCA_038118685.1 Opitutia bacterium | reverse complement strand
CCACCCCACGGCAAAGACTCCGATAATCCAAATGCATTCGTGGAACTCCAGCGGGGTTACGACCTTGAGGGCCAGCGCGGCAACAAGGACCCGTACGCTTTGGCCGAGGATTCCGCCGATTTGGAAAATAATGGTGGCCAACCGTTTGGCTCCGATTCCCAATCGGTCTCCCATGTAGTCATAGGGACTGTAGATATCTCGCTGGTAGAAGACTCGAACGAAGTAGATGCCGACGATGATGCGGGCAATGATGGAACCGATGCCCCACTGGAGGTAAGTGAAGTTGCCGCCAGAGGCG
>JAYOII010000068.1:5017-11101 GCA_038118685.1 Opitutia bacterium | reverse complement strand
ATCTTCCTCCAAGGAAGAAATCCTTGATGCTGGCCTGCTTGCCTCTCAAAAGGTGACCGACCCATGTTGTCAGCAACAAGTATCCCACGACCACGCACCAATCGACGCTGGTGAAACTTTGATGAAAATCCATCCGTCTCGAAGCAAAAGGAGTTTTTGAGCAAATGGAAACGGAAAAGCTCCTTTCGTGAATAACATTCCGAAATGGGAACAAGTTCTTGTTTTCCTTCTCGTTATATTACATAAAGATAAACGGATGAAGGTATTCACACTGTTGATTGGAGGGGCGGCTCTTTTCATCGCGGGATGCGCAGCGTACTTCAGTGTCCGGGGGATCGCCCTGACTTTCGGGGCGGTCAGTGCGTTTACGATACCGATCATCATCATGGCTTCGAGCTTGGAGTTCGGCAAACTCATCGCAGCTTCCTTCCTTTACAGGCATTGGAATACTTGCAACAAGACCTTGAGGACGTACCTCAGTTTTGCCGTTGTTTTGCTTGTTGGCATAACTTCGGCCGGGATTTACGGATATTTGTCCCAGGCCTTTGAGCAGACGCTCAGTCAGGTCGAAGGGTATGAACGGGAGATTGCAAGCCTTCAGCGCCAACAAGGCGAATACGACCGGTTGGTTTCGGCTTACCGAACTTCCGGGCAAAAGGGTTCGGCTCTGCGCGAAGAAAAGCAGTTGGAGGAGCGCAAGCGCTTGGAGTCATACATAAGCGAAAGGCGTGAAGCCGAGCAAAAAAGACTCGAGTCCGTCATTCAGATACGCCGTCAGGACATAGGTGCCCTCGAGATTCAAAAGAGTGAATACAAAGAAGAAGCCGATGCGAGAATTCAGCAGGAACTCGCCAAGGAGGCCAAGGTCAACGAACGCCTTGCCCAGATCGACGTCGAGGAACAGGCCAAAGAGGCCAAGGTCAACGAGCGCCTTGCCGAGCTCGATGCCGCGGTCAAGGTTTACCGGGACAAAGGCAGGACTTTTCTGGAGGATGGCATCAAGAAGGCAAACGAGCTCCTCAAGAATCAGGCCGGCGAAAGGGAGGCTTTGCGCTCGACCCTTGTCTCAATTGGTGAGGCGGCCCAAAAGGAAAGGGACTCTCTGCGCTCGTCTCTTGCTTCGATTGCAGGAGAAACCCCACAGGCAAGAGACGACTTGGACAAGAGATACAAGTCCATCGACGAACGCATTGCCCTCGTGCAAAAGGAAATATCGGAAGCCAGTCTCAAGATTACCGGCTTGACGACTGGAGGAGCAGAGCAGGCGGATAATATAAAGACTGCTTTGGAAACCCTTCAGGTTGCCCGGGCGGGGGCCGATGCGAGAATTGCCAAACTCGAGATCGAGATTGCCGATGCTAGCCGCAAGCTGACTGCCTTGAGTGAGACTGAATCCGTCTTTGGTCCTGACAGTTCGGCGGAACTTGAGGCCAAGAAAGGCGAGCTTCTCGCCAAGAAGGAGGATGCGGAGCAGCAAATTTTGGCCCTCGAAGGAAAAATCCGTGCAACCGATATCGGATCGTTTAAGTTTGTGGCTCGCGCATTCGATCCGGAGGTTGCGGCGGCTGAGGCTACGGAGAATCCTCTTTTGATCAAGGAAGCCATGGACAGGGCCGTCAATCGGGTGGTCAAGTGGTTCATCCTGATTTTGGTCATCGTGTTCGATCCCCTCGCGGTGACTCTGGTCATTGCTTACAATGCATCCTTGCTCCGGAAGAAAGAGGATGATTCGGAATCCGAAGAATCGACGCAAGATCGGACTGGGGACGTTTCCCCGTCAAGCTTCTTCCGGGTTGCGAACTTACCTCTCATTTTGTTTCTCGGGGCAATAACCGCATGGGGAGCCTTTCGTTTTTTCGATTCCGGTTCCGCCGAATCCAATGTCGGCAAAACATCCAAGTCCGCTCTTCTTGGTGATTTGTCCGCTCGTCGTTTTGACGACCGGTCTTTTGCCTATGTCCCCGAAAGGGCCTTTGGGACATGCTCTTTTTCGGGCGTCCGCATGATGGAACAGGTCGGGGTACCCAAGATTTTGTCCAATTATTTGACGGACCGAATCCCCTTCTTAGGTGATCTGGCCTGGGATCCTCGCTCCTGTGGCATAAGCCCGGAGGGTCGTGTCCTGTATTTCCTTCAGTTTCCCAGTCCTGATTTCATCGAGTCCCGTCCCCACGACGTGGTTTTCGGCCTTGTTCTGCCGATAGGCGATCAAGAATTGCTCAAGGACTTCGTTCTTCAGAAACTTGACCTCAAGTCCCAGTCGCCGAATTGGAAGGTTCATGAAAACAGTTCTCCGGAATTTCTGTCCATACGTCATAAAACCGCTCATGTTTCGTTGGGCATGGACAAGAACTGCCTGGTCATGCTTACTTCATGGTGGCATGACAAACCGGATCCTGCTTTTCTGGACAAGGAACTGGAGCAAGTTTTTCTTTTCGGTCAAGGCAGCGACACAGCGGTTTCGGCTTTTTCCGGCCGACTCTCGGGAAACGATTATGATCTTGGACTCAGTCTGAATGGTACCAATTTTTTTGAAAACTTTGAGAAAAACTCTCAGGAAGAAACGCTCTTCAATGAATTTCGTGATTACCTTTCGTTTCAGTTGACCGCCAAAGCGAAGGAGTCGACCGGGGAGGTTTCCTTGGTAGGAGAGTACGATTACGTCAAACCGGTGCTGAATTCTGACTTCGGGTTGCGGATTGCCGGTAAACTCGACGAATTCAGGGATAGTTCCAACTCCCCCGGGTTGTCCGGAGCTTTCGGTAACTTCGTTGAAATCTTTCTGCAGAGGTTGGACTATCAGACGACGGTCAATTTGTTGGACAGAATCGACCTTTCCAAATCCAGTGGATTCGAAGGCTTCGATCCTGACTCGATTGACACCGGATCCCGTTTGCGGGGCAATTCGACCGGTGTTTTTTCCTTGAAGGTCAACTCAAAGGAATCCGGAGGAGATTCACTTTGCCTCATGATCGATCTTTTGGTGACCGCGCTCAACCCATTGACCCCTCCTCCCGTTGCCTCATCGGTTTCTGATGACGAATAAAGATCATCACTTTTGGGTTGTCCTTTTGTTTTTTTCGGGGGTTTGCATTTTGGGGTATGGTTGCGCGACGACACCCAAGACCGATGACCAATCGTCCTCCGATGACGAAAACAAAACCTCGCTTTTTTTGCCTTCCGGCAGTTTTGATAAGCCCGAAGGCAGTGGCGTCTTTGACAAAAGCGAAAACGATCGCAGGCTGAGAGATTCTGGTGAATCGGGTTCGAACTCCGAAGAAACCGCTCTTCCCGATCCATCGATTCATCAATTGACTGATACGAGTGAGGAATCCGATCCCGTTGCTCCCCTCGAGGACGGCAACCTGGATCCTTTGCCGAGCGCAGAGATTGAGCGTGAGGGGATACCTCCCGCCTTCCCTGAATCTGGGCCAAGGAATGAAAAGGCAGTCCAATCCGATTCGAGGTCTCCGTTCAATCACGACGCCGAGGGTGGAGAGGTTTCGGATTCGATCCATACTCCCAAGCCTCCGATCCTTGCTCACGAAGATGAGGATTCCCAATCCAATTCCCCTGCTTCCACCACCGTCCCCGTTGAAGATGAAGGCGAAGGCAGTCAGGCACGGGACGCAAGTATTTCTTCCCCGAATCTCGCCAAACCATCCGATCCTTCCAAGCCTCTTTTCCCCGCTCTTCCGGAAACAGGGAAACCTTCGGATAAGTTTGGTATCAGGTCGACAGACGAGAATCCCGCGAATTCTTCCTTTAATGATTCGGATACTGGGCCGGATAGTGTCTTGAAGAAAGGGAGTCCGACGGAGGTTTCGCCCACGCCCTCTTTACCTATGTCGGCTTCCCCGCAATGGAGCCAAAAGGTTGCCGGTGAAAATGAGCTGCCGCCGGCTTTTTCGGATGGTGTCGGAGAAGGGAGCGATTCCTCTGATGATACCGCCGCAAAAGCAATCGGCTTTTCCGATTCTTTGCCTCGAACCACCATTCCGTCCCAAGGTCTGCCTCCCCAAGTCGGGTTTCGTGACAACCGAATTTCTTCTGATCGGAACGCACCTGACGGCTTGAAGGTCGCTTTGTCCGGCGAGGGAGAAGTTGTGGTGCCTCCTCCTCGTTCAGGGTCAACGCCTTCGGTCCGGTTTTTCGACCGAATGAACGTGGGGGGCAATCGCCCGGAAGGCGGCAACGCAAAAATATTGGGTTTTTCGGACCGCAGACCCAATTCTCGATTTCTGCGGCGAGGTACTGAGTCGTCCTCGAAAAACGTTTTTCAACCATCCGGCAAACCCAACGATTACAATTCCCTGAAAAACTTTTTGTCGAATCGCAACAAACTTGACACGGGAGGAACGGGAGGAATTCCCTCTACCGGCAATTATCCGGAGGCTGAGAAATTTCTCGAGTCAATCGATTCATCCAAGAGCGACGAATCCTCCGCCTTGCGGGAGGACGGGACGTCTCCAGATGATGCCCGCTATCAAAATGCCCTCGAATGGTTACGCTCAAGAGGGCAGGGCGTTGAATTGCAAAATTGAAAAACCGGATCCCCAGAAAGTGGATTGCCTTGGTATTGGCGGGCCTTTTGCTTTTGCTTGTCAGTCAGGTCGTCCGGGCCGTACTTGACCTATCCGGTTTGAGGTTGGAAGTCCCCGGTTATTGAGCGAACCTCAATTAAGTCGATAAACCAATCGAAGGTAGTATTTCAAGTCCAACTCTTCCTTGTCGGTTGCAGGGGTTGAGTTAAAGGTCCCGTTGACGCCCGATCGGATGTTCCAATTCTCTTTTTTATCCAAGGGAACGACTAGGGCGACGTCGTTGCTAAGAAGAAAGTCAGTGAAGTCGTTCACGCTCGGAACATAGGTAAGGTCTCCTTCGAGGAAAAGGAAGTTTCTGATTTTTCGCGAGTATTCGAGGCCGAAATCCAAAGCGGGTTCACTCAAGGTGGAATTTTTGGACGAATCGTATTCTTCAAATCGAAAGGCTATACCCGACCGGGCGGACAAGTCATAGGAGTCGTTTTTGACCCAGAAGTATTTCAGCCCAAATGCGGCGGTTGCCCGCAGGTCTATTTCTTCCAACCTGTCGTTCTCGAGGTCCGTTTTCGCATACCATGCCAGTCTTTCGTAGAATTTCGAGTCGTACTCGGCCCCAAATTTGGTTTCGTCGACTACGGTGACGTCGTTTTTGCTCGAGTTGTTGTAGGCAAGGTAGAGGTCGTATTCACGAAATTTGTTTCCGTAGGAACTGTCCGCCCGGAAGCCAAGACCAAAGTCTCTTGTGTTTCCGGATGAGCCTGTGAAGTCAAACCCAAGTGCGTGCGACCATTGCATGAGCAACGCTTTTTGCCTTTGTTTTTCAATTAGAGCGAGCGGGTCATCCGAATCTTTCGACCAAATGTGACGGATTCGATCGAAATCAAAGGACAGGCCGTTACCCTGCAAACCAACTTTTCCAGCGGCGTCGGGAGTAACGACTTGGTTGAAGGTCCGGTTGTCGTCAAGACGGAGCGAAATTGCGTCGTCTGAACTGATTGAAGATATTCGGGACACGGGAATCTTAAGTTTTCCCGCGAAATCAGTTTCGATGGTCAAGTTTCCATCCACGGAATTCACGACGCTGCCAATGAGGACGGACCCGTTTTTGAGGACGACTTTGTCGGCAAGAAGGGCGCCGTGAAAAAGGAGGAAGAACGATAAGATGAATTTCATAGCTGAATTTGTCAACCGGGAGGCCAATTCATCTGCCTTCCTCCGATAACGTGAACGTGAAGATGGGGCACGGTTTCGCCCCCGTGGCCCCCGTTGTTAATTACGACCCTGAATCCCTTGTCGAGTTTTTCGGAACGGGCTACTTCCCCAGCGACAAGAAGAAGCCTTCCAAGGATCTCGAGGTCATCCTCCTGAGCTTCCCCAATGCGGGGGATTGGCTTTTTGGGGATCACGAGAGCATGGGTCGGGGCCTGCGGAGCAACGTCTCTTATGGCAATGCAAACGGTGTCTTCGTAGAGAATTTCGGCGGGTATTTCGCGGTTGATGATTTTTTCGAATAGAGTGCTCACGTTCTGCCTTGAATGAG
>JAYOII010000068.1:0-5007 GCA_038118685.1 Opitutia bacterium | reverse complement strand
GAATGAGTGTTCTGAATCTCGGTGCGCAGGGAATCATTTGGAGGACCAGATCCTCAGGGATGACAACCAGAAATTTTCGAAGGCCATTTCTTCTTTGAGGTTTACTTCCATGAGGCCCGCGTTTCTTTCCAGGTTCTTGACAATGCGGGCAAGTTTGATGCCGTTTTTGGTCAATGATCCCGATGGTTGAAGGAGTGCGGCCTTTCGGGTCGCATCCGCAAGCGCCCGGAGGAAGCGGGAGCGCACCCCTTTGCGAATGCTGACCTCCAAGGCATCCTTTTCCTTTTCATCGAGGTCGCGAGCCAACTCCTTGAGTTGACTTTTGCATTCTTCGTCAGACTTGCGCTTGATCAGGGCAATCATTCTTTCGGCCAAGCCATAGGCGGCGAATACAGGAGTGGTCCGATCAGTCATCAATTTTTTTCGATCGAGCATGAGCTTGATCCAGTCCGTGTAAGCCTTTGAGAAATCTTCCCAATCGAGGTCATTGGAGCGAGTCTCTGCATGGCTTGTTCGAACTTGAAGGCAGCGGCTCAGGATGGTCGGGAGGATGGAATAAGGCCGAGTCGTCAGGAGGAAAAGGAAAGTCGACGGAGGAGGTTCCTCCAAGGTTTTGAGGAAGGCGTTGGCCGCTGCTTTTTTCATCCGGTCCGCCTCATGCACCAAGGCGACTTTCGCTCCCCCCTGATTGGAACTGCGGTTGAGTTCGCTGATCAGGGCCCGTGTTTTGTCGACCGAGATGATTCTCATCTTGCCGCTTGGCCTCAAATGGAACAGGTCGGGATGCTCGACGGATTCTTCTGGCATGAGGAGGGCTTTGCCGGCAAGTTCGCGGGCTTGCCGTTCCAACTCCTTGAGGTCGTTGCCGTGAAAGAGCAGGGCATGGTGGAGGTTTCCTTCGGTCAGTCGTTGACGAAGCTTATCAAGGGCAGGGGGTGTTGTTGCTTC
Organism: Opitutia bacterium; assembly: GCA_038118685.1. Taxonomy (GTDB): domain Bacteria; phylum Verrucomicrobiota; class Verrucomicrobiia; order Opitutales; family Seribacteraceae; genus Seribacter. The sequence continues at coordinate 4,059 of JAYOII010000068.1, read as the reverse complement.
GGCCACCTGGAAAACAGGTTTCAGTCTTCTGAAAAGAACCGGGAATGAATCTCGTTCCAAATCAAAATTTCAATTTCATCCGGTTCCCCCAATCCGTCGACGACGAAAAATCTTTCGGGCAGGTTCTTCGCCAAATGGAGGTAGCCTTCGCGTACTTTTCCGTAAAACTCGACGTTCTCCTGTTCCATCCGGTCGGGCATGTCCGAAACGCGGTGCTTGATCCGCTCAAGGCCTACTTCGGCAGGGACGTCCAAAACAACGGTGAGGTCGGGAATGACGCCTCCCACGGCAAAGGAATTGATTTGGGTAATCGGATCGTCAGCAATTTGCCGGGCAACCCCTTGGTAAACAGTCGTCGAGTCCAAGAAGCGGTCGCAAAGAACGACTTGGCCGTTTTCCACAGCAGGCACGATGATCTCACGAACCAACTGAGCCCGGCTTGCGGCAAAGAGAAGGAGTTCTGTTTCGGGAAAAATGTTTTTCGAGGAATCGGCATGCATGAGGAGGTGACGGATGTCTTCGCCTATTACAGTTCCTCCGGGCTCCCTCGTGACGACCACATCCCTGTGGTCTATGTCCTCCAATCGATCTGCCAATCTTCGGATTTGCGTTGATTTTCCACACCCCTCCGATCCCTCGAAGGAAATTAAGATTCCGGTTTCGTGACTCATGAAGATGCTTCGCCGGACCTTTTGAGCAGTTCGACGGTTTGACTGGCGGACGGACTTTGCGCGGTACGGACGTAGTGGCCTGAGGTGCAGGTCGCCAGGGCAAGGGACGTGAGCGGAGAGAAACCGCAAAGCCTGGCCGATGTGAAGCCCGCATTGAAATGGTCGCCTGCGCCGGTTGTGATTTTTGGGTTTTCGGTGTAAGGGCCTTCGCTCCACCAAGCTCCGTCTTTGGTTGCGCAGGCGGCTGACTCGACCGGGTGAACGACAACGCAGGCAATTTCCAGTTTTCGGCGAATCTGCGTTGCCATTTCCTTGAGGGAATCCTCGTTTCTGTCGCCTTTGTCCAAACCAAGGGTCTCGGATACCTGAAGGGCCTCGTTGAAATTAAGACCAAGTGTGACTTCGGAATGAGCTTGAAACCTCGAAATGACTCGAAGGACTTCGCGAATGTCTTCAGCCGAGCGCTTGGCTGGATCGGTGAGGTCGAAAAAGAAGTTCCGAGTGTCTCTCGGAGGCAGGTTAGGCATGATTCGATCAACGATCTCCACCAGAATGGAAGTCATCTTGGGGATCATGGTCCAATTGACGATCGAGACTACGTCGGCTTTGGCGAGCATGTCGACAAAGGTTCCTTCTCCGCAAACTTCCAAAATCCGCTGGTAGTCAATTTCCCCGAGGCTGCGCATGTTTCCGAACATGAGTTTTCCATCCTTGAATTCGGCCGCTGTCGTAATGCCCGGGTCAGCCAAAGAGACGGCTTCGGTTTTTTCGGCGAATTCTTTGAAGACAGGATCGACGAGCGGTCGCCCGAGGGCCCCCACGTATCGAACGCCAAGCCCGAGAGAAAGAAGAGCGTTGGCCATGATCGGCCCGTTTCCACCCAGTTTGTCGAAGCGCGGGTAAAACTCGATGTTGGCGCTCTTGCCCGCAGCAGCTGAAATCCTTGAGCCTAAGTCGGCAATTGTCTCGATGGGGTCAAAGTTCTCCTCAAGTCCGTGTCTCTTGTCCACGGGAGTGACGATTTTGTCGACGAATCCGTCCAGTCCGACCACTGACGTTTTTCCGGCTGGATTGAAAGCCTTTTGGTTTAGTTCCTCGGTGATTTTTGGTGAAATGCGCATTCTGAATTTTTGATTAGATTTCTTTCGAAAAATGAGCAAACTTAATCGCTCTATGGGCGGATTTGAATCTTTGCGCGCAAATTTTCGTTGATCTCCTTCGGGAAAAAGGAAAGAAGAAACGGGTGGTAATTGTTTTGGAGGATTGGATAAATGATTGATGTAAATGCTATGGTGTTTGGATTGGCGGAGGTAAAGCTTATCGAGTATTTCGTGGACTCCAACTTTGCCGGCAAGATCGTCATTGCGTTGTTGGTTGTAATGAACTGTTACGCAATGACCTTGATGTTGACCAAGTATCAGGAACTTAAAAAGGCGATCAGTCACAATGCGCGTGATGAAAAACGGTTGAACGACTTGCCGTCGATTTATGATTACGACGACGCTCTTTTTCCCGGGGAAGGCAGTCCTTACCTTAAGATTTGTTCCCGGGCCATGGAAGCGGCGAGAAGGAGCAGTCAAGACGGCAAGGTTCGCATGAATTACGTTGAGAACGCCATTAGGCGGGCATTGGCCGAAGTGGGGGATCGTTACGAGGCAAAGATGTATTGGTTGGCGACCATTGTCTCGGGAGCTCCTTTCCTTGGTTTGCTTGGCACCGTATGGGGGGTCATGGACGCTTTCGGAACCATGGATAGCGGAGGCGCCACCATCGAGCATCTCGCACCGGGGGTCTCGGGAGCTTTGCTAACTACGGTAGCGGCCTTGTGCGTGGCCATTCCGATCGTCTTTTTTTACAACGGGTTGCTTGGCACCACGCGCTCGGCGATGACCAAATTGGAAAACTTCGCCAGTAATTTGGCGGACAGAATCGAGATAGAGAAAGACTCCTGAGGCCTTCATCCCCGCTGGAGAATTTCAAGCATGGCAAGAGATTTCAAGAGGACGAACAAGTTGGCGGTCATTTCCGATTTGAACGTCACGCCCTTGATTGACCTGGCCTTTTCGCTTCTCATTATCTTTATGATCACGACCCCGGTTATCGAGCAATACAACCGGATCGACTTGCCCGAACAGTCCACCGATACTGCTCAGCCACCCCCGGAAAAGAAAGACAGGTTCATTACCATTGACGCGCAAGGTCTTTATCATTTGGACAATGATCCTGTCGGTAAATCGGAATTGGCTGCTCAACTGGATCAAATCATGCAGGCAGAAGGCGAGCAACCCGTCATTCATATCAGGGGGGACCGGAATCTTCTCTGGCAGCAGATCATTGACGTGATCAACATGCTCAAGGAAAGAAACCTAACCAAGCTGAGCTTGGACACGAAGGCTGGTTAGGGTCCGTCCCTTCGAATCCTTCGCTTTCCTGCATCTTCGCAATTGCCCTGGCCAATGGTCGTGTCTAGCTTGCTCTGAACTTTTTCCCCATGCGCTCCAATACTAAGTACGATGGATTGAACCAACTTAAAGCGGCGCTGGGTTCTTGTGTCCGCACGGATGACGATGCCTTGTTTCAAGCTTCGTTCGACGGATTGAGGGTGGAAGCTCGTCCAAACGCCGTCGTTAAGGCCGAGTCAGGGGAGCAGGTCGGATTGGTTCTTTCGACGGCCAATGAATTCGGCGTTCCGGTTACGACCCGAGGTGCCGGTTCCTCCCTTACTGGGGGCGTCACGCCGCTGGCTGGTGGCTGGGTTTTGGACTTGAGTGGTTTGAACGGGATCGTCATTGATCCCTCCAATATGTTGGTTCGTTGCGGTCCCGGAGCGATCGTTGCCGACTTGCAGAAAAAGGCTTTTGATGCGGGCCTGTTTTACCCGCCTGATCCTTCCTCCAAGAAATTTTGTACGATTGGCGGCAACATTGCCTGTAATGCAGGGGGGTTGCGGTGCGTGAAATATGGAGTTACCCGTGATTACGTTCTTGCTCTTTCCGGCTACCTGGCGACCGGAGAATTCGTGACCTGGGGCCGAGCGACCCGCAAGTTTGCCACCGGATACAACCTCCGCGACCTTTGGATCGGGAGCGAGGGGACTTTGGGGGTCGTAACCGAAGCGGTTTTGCGCCTTGTTCCGCATCCCAAGAAACGCAGGACGTTCATTGCCGCATTCTCAAGTGAGAAAACTGCCTTGAACGCACCTGTTGCCTTTATGAAGATTGGTCTGAGGCCTTCCATCATTGAGTTTCTCGATCAGTGGACGGTTGACTGCCTTCAGAAATACACAGGCAAAGAAATTTTTCCCGGTTTTGGCGCGAATCCCGTACTGCTTGTCGAATTGGACAGTCCGGGGGCTGCGCTTGAAAGCGAGAGTGAAATCCTCGCAAAG
>JAYOII010000067.1:1560-11427 GCA_038118685.1 Opitutia bacterium | reverse complement strand
GGCTAGCTCAGTTGGTTAGAGCGACTGGTTTACACCCAGTAGGTCACAGGTTCGAGTCCTGTGCCGTCCACCATCTTCCCCTCAGCTTTTTCATGCGTCACGTCATTTCAGTTCTCGTCGAAAACAAGTTCGGTGTCTTGGCACGGATCGCCGGTCTTTTCAGTGGCAGAGGGTTCAACATCGATACCCTTAACGTCGGCCCGACCCACTTGGAGGGGCGTTCCCGAATTACCGTGACTTTGAACGGGGATGAAAAAGCCCTCGAGCAGTGCATCAATCAACTGGACAAGTTGATCGACGTAATCGAAGTCAACAATTTCGTCGGCGGCGAGGGCGTGGGTCGCGAATTGGTTCTGGTCAAGATTCGGACGGATTCGGAGACCCGTTCCGAGGTAACCCAATTATGCGACGTTTTTCGTGGCAAGATCATCGACGTCGCGCCTTCGAGTCTGATCGTCGAGGTAACGGGCAATGAGAACAAGATCAAAGCCTTTCTTTCCCTTGTCGAGTCCTTTGGCATTTCCGAATTGGCAAGGACGGGTACCGTGTCCTTGCGTCGCGGAATGCTGGACGATTGACCCTGCTTTTCAGTTCAAACAACCAACACAACCAAACAATACAAAACGGCCATGCCCGCTAAAGTATACACCCAAAAAGAGGCGAAAATAACGCCTATCAAAAAGAAAACGCTAGCCGTAATCGGATACGGTTCTCAGGGGCATGCCCACGCCCTGAATCTAAAGGACAGCGGATGCAAGGTCATCATCGGTCTGTACAAGGGAAGCAAGTCGATTCGAGTGGCCAAGAGACACGGCTTTGAGGTAATGGAAGTCGCCGATGCCGTTCAGCAGGCCGACGTCATCATGATCGGCGTTCCCGACATGAAGCAAGCCGAAGTTTACGAGTCGGAGATCAAGCCGAACCTTTCCAAGGGCAAAACCCTTCTCTTTACGCATGGATTCGCCATTCATTTCGGATTGATCAAGCCACCTCGCGGAGTGAGCGTAATCATGGTTGCCCCCAAAGGTCCGGGGCACATCGTTCGCTCGCAATACAAGGAAGGCAAAGGAGTTCCTTCCCTTATTGCAGTGCTCAAAGGTTCTTCCAAGGATTCGAAGAAGATCGCCCTTGCGTGGGCGGCCGGTATCGGAGCGGGACGCGCTGGTATTTTACAGACCACTTTCAAGGAAGAAACCGAGACGGATTTGTTTGGCGAGCAAGCAGTTCTCTGCGGTGGAGCATCCGCCTTGGTCGAGGCTGGTTTCGAGACTCTCGTCGAGGCTGGTTATGCGCCCGAGATGGCCTATTTCGAGTGCTTGCACGAACTCAAGCTTATTGTCGATCTGATGATCGAATCGGGTGTCGCCGGCATGAGGTTTTCAGTTTCCGAAACGGCGAAATACGGTGACGTGACCCGTGGACCGAGGGTCATCAACGGCAACGTAAAGAAGGCCATGAAGTCTATCCTGAAGGAAATTCAGTCGGGTAAATTCGCCCGGGAGTGGGTCAAGGAGTATCAAGACGGTTTGCCCAAATACAACAAGTTGCTGGAGGATGGAGAAAAGCATCCGATCGAAGTAACCGGCCGCCACCTCCGGTCCCTGATGCCTTGGATTCCCAAAAAGAACATCAAGGGAGCCCAAGCCGCCTACGGTTGATTTTGACTTTATCATATTTTTCGAAGGGCGCGGGAAAGGTTCTCCTTTTCCGCGCCTTCGTTTTTAACTGATGTCAGGCTCCAATCCCAAAATCATTCTTGCCACTCGCAAGAGTCCGCTTGCCCTCAAGCAGGCTGATTTGGTTTCCTCCGTTCTTGAGGGAAAAATGGGTTCCGAGGTTGAAACGCTTCCTCTTTCGACCACGGGGGACAAGCGATTGGAATGGTCCTTGGAGCAAGAAGGCGGAAAAGGGCTCTTTACGAAGGAATTGGAAGTTGCCTTGCTTGATGGCCGAGCCGACGTAGCGGTCCATAGCGCCAAGGATTTGCCAACCGAAATGCCGGATGGCTTGGTTTTGGCAGGCTATCTTCCGCGAGAAAATCCATGCGACGTGCTTGTGGTGCGCTCTGAAGTCGTTTCTCCCAAGGTGATTGCAACGGGCAGTCCGCGCCGACGGGTTCAACTTCTCGCAATGCATTGGCCTGAAGCCCAGATGAAAGACATCAGAGGCAACGTCGAGACGCGACTGAGAAAGATCGCCGAGGACCACGAGGCGGATGCCACCGTACTTGCCGCTGCTGGTCTTCGCCGTTTGGGCATACGAGACTTTCCCGGTTTGCGTTTCGAGCATTTGCCGATCGAGCGGATGGTGCCGGCTCCCGGTCAAGCTGCGATCGCTTTGCAGGTTCGTGAGTCCGACGTCGATCGATTCAAGATTGCTTGCGATGAGGATACTGCAAACGCCGTTGATTTCGAGCGTGCCGTTTTGGCAACCATGGGTGGTGGTTGCAATGTTGCAGTGGGGGTTCACCGTCAAGGAGATAATCTGTTTGTTTTTTATAATTCCGTATGTTCGAAAATCGATCTTTCCGGACTGTCTCATTCTTCCGCTATGGAGCGTGCGTTATCGGTTTTTGAATCACAATGAGCTTCAAAGGGAAAGTTTATCTCGTCGGAGCAGGTCCCGGTGATCGTGGTCTTATCACGGTGAAAGCACGGGATCTGGTTTCATCCTGTGACGTTTTGGTGTACGATAACTTGGTCAACCCCGCTTTCTTGGCCGAAACCACTGAGGAGTGCGAGCAAATCGACGTCGGCAAGGCGCCCGGTCGTCATACCGTTGAGCAGGAAAAGATTTGCAAACTGCTCGTCGAGAAGGCGCAATTGGGAAGGCATGTGGTTCGCCTCAAAGGCGGTGACCCTTTTGTTTTTGGGCGTTGCGCGGAGGAAATGACGGCGCTTGACGATGCCGGCATACCCTACGAGATTGTGCCCGGTGTCACTGCTGCCCTTGGTTGCGCAGCTTATGCCGGAATTCCTCTGACCCACCGTGATTATGGTTCTTCGATCTCCTTTCTGACTGGACACGAGGACGTTGAGAAGGAAGCCTTGCGTATTGATTTTGGAAAGTTTGCCGCTGCCGGGGGAACGCTTTGCATTTACATGGGAATGAGCAAACTGAACCAAATCATCGACAAATTGATTGCCGGCGGATTGCCCGAAGACAAACCCTCTGCGATCGTAAGCAACGGCACCTTGCCATCCCAAAGAAAAATTCTCGGCCCCTTGGGGAATCTGACCAAGTTGGCGGAAGAAGAAAGCATGGGTTCCCCCGCCGTCATTTTTGTAGGAAATGCGGTTGGCCTTGCCGGCACGGTGGATTGGTTCGAGCATCGTCCGCTTTTCGGTCGGCGTATTGTCGTCACCCGCCCGGTCGGTCAAAACGTCCGGTTGAAGAAATTGCTCGAAAACAAAGGGGCGCAAGTTTTGGAATTGCCCTTGATCAAGATCCTTCCGGTTGACGACCGCAAACTTGTTGCGGAAGTTTTTGCAGGTTTGGCCACCTACGGTTGGATCGTTTTCACGAGCGCCAACGGGGCCCGTGAATTCTTCAATCTTTTCTTTAAAGCTTTCGGAGACATCCGCAGTTTCGGACCGATGCGAGTGGCTTGTGTCGGTGAAGCCACGGCCTCGGTCGTTCGAGGTTTCAACCTCGAAGTCGAATTGATTCCACCCGTTTCCACGGCCGAAGATCTGGGACAGGCTCTTGTCGCAACCGAATCGCTCGATAGCGAAAACGTTCTGGTGGTTACCGGGAATCGAAATCGTGATGTTTTGGTGAATTTGCTCGAGTCGGTCGGCCATGCCATCGTGGATACCCTGTCTGTTTACTCGACTGATTATTCGGACGTTTCGGAGGCCGGGAATTTGCGGGATTTTCGTGAGAAAGGCGCGGATGCCATTGTCTTCAGCAGTTCATCCGCCGCTCTTTCCTATGTGGAGCAAGAGGAGGATTTGGTTTTGGAAAAGGATGCCCGTGTTCCCATTCTTTGCAGTTTTGGGGCCCAGACATCCGCGACCCTCAAAGAAAACGGGCTGTGCGTTGGCTTGGAGGCGGAGACGCCAAGCATGGACTCGATGGTAGATTCTCTCGTAGACAAATTTGGCCGGAGTTCGTGATGATTGCGGTTCCTGAGGTCAAGGTCTGCGGAATCACCCGCTTGGAGGACGGTCAAAATGCAATATCTCTAGGGGCCTCCTTCCTCGGGTTCATTCTTTTTGAGGGTTCCCCTAGATACATTGATCCAGAAACGGCTCGCAAAATTTGGCATGAGCTGAATCCTTCTCAAACCTTTTCTGTGGCCGTGGTCGTCGATCCCGATCCTTCGTTCTTGCGAGAAATTTTCCAATGGGGATTTGATTTCTTCCAATTGCATTTCCTTGGCTCCGTTGATCCAGATCGTATTTCGGAATGGTCGGAGATTGTGGGATCGGAAAATCTTTGGCTTGCTCCCAAGCTTCACCCTTCCGATTCTTTCCCTGAGCAACTTCTTCCATTCGCCGACACTTTCCTGATGGATGCCTATTCCGAAGACAAATTTGGTGGGACAGGAGAAGTTTCGGACTGGAAAGGCTTCGAAAATCTGAAAGCCAGGTTCCCTTCGAAAACTTGGGTTCTTGCCGGGGGGCTTTCACCGGAAAATCTCTCCGATGCCCTTTGCGAAACTTCTGCGACCCGTATCGATCTGAACAGTGGAATCGAAAGTGAACCGGGCCTGAAAGATTTCTCGAAAATGAAGAAGGCCTTTTCACTCTTGCGTGATCATAACTGAGCTATTAGCAATTTGCCATTCGCTTCTTTGTCGTTAGAAGTGACATTCGAAAGCCTTGTTAAACCTTTCACATCGCAAAAACCACAACCAATCAAATTACAATGACCACCGTTGGAAAAAAGTTCCCAGACCTTACCGTTAATGCAATGAATGAAATGGGAGATACTTTCCCCCTGAACGTTTTGGAAAAGGCCGTCAGCGAGAAAAAGAAAATTCTGCTCTTCTGGTACCCAAAGGACTTTACTTTTGTCTGCCCGACGGAGTTGCATGCCTTTCAAGAAGCATTGGCTGACTTTGAAAAGCGGAACACTTTGGTCATCGGAGCTTCGTGCGATACTGCGGAAGTTCATTTTGCATGGCTTAACACTCCCAAGGACGGTGGCGGAATTGAAGGCGTCACCTATCCGCTCCTTGCTGATAGCAATCGCAACTTGGCCAACACTCTTGGGATTCTCGACGAGACGAATGAACGTGTGGACGAAGAAACCGGAGTCGTTTTGGTGGATGGCGACAGTGTGCCTTATCGAGCGACTTTTCTCATCGACGAAGAGGGTATGGTTTTTCATGAAGGGATCAACCACATGCCTATCGGACGAAACGTTTCGGAATATTTGCGCATCATCGATGCTTTCACTCACGTCCAAGAAAAAGGCGAGGTTTGTCCAGCCAATTGGGAAGAGGGCAAAGATGCTATGAACGCAAACCGCGAAGGCGTACAGTCCTACCTTAGTTCTCACTGATCCTTGCCGATAGATGCTACAGGAACTGACCGAAGACAATCTGGGCGAACTAGTTGCCCGGGAGAAACTTGTTCTGGTTCAATTCTCTGCCGGATGGTGTGGCAATTGTCGCATTATGAAGCCCAAGTTTCGCAAGATGTCAGCAGAGTTCGAGGAAGCCATCTTTGTGATCGTGGATGCCGAGAAGTTTCCTGACTCTCGCAAACTGGCGGAGGTTGACAACCTGCCGACTTTTGCCGCCTTCAGGGATGGAGCGCTTGTCAATCAAGTTCAGACAAACAAGTCGGACGTATTGAAGGAATTCGTTGATGAAGCTGCCACTGATTAAACATGTTTGTGCATTTGTCGAAGCCAATGACGAGGATTTTGTGGAGGAAGCGATTGAGGTTCTCGAGCACTTGACTGAATATGATGGCCTCGCAGAGCAGGAAGTGGACGTTCTTGGTGAAGTGCTTTCCAATTTGTACGGCGCCCTCGAGGTTGAAAAAACGGTCAGGGAGGATGGGGTTGACCGAAAAGAAGCTTTGAACGCTTTCATGAAACGCGTGCAGGGTTCCATCGATCGATAAACCCTGCGTAAGCTTACCCCTTGAATTGCTTGGCCAGTTTGGCCAATTCCTTGGGATCCATGTTTGCCATGTCGGGCATTCCACCACCACCACCCAGGGCACTCATCATTTGCTTCATTTTTCCTCCCTTCATCTTCTTCATCATTTTTTGCATTTGGCTGAATTGCTTGATCAGTTGGTTGACGTCCCTGATCTGCACACCTGCTCCTTCGGCAATTCGTTTTCTGCGTGACCCTGCGATGATTCGGGGCAGGCGTCTTTCTTCCTTGGTCATCGAAAGGATGATCGCCTCGTGACGCCCCAGAGCGCTTTCCTCCTTGTCTCCGATTTCGACATTGTTCATGCCGGGTAGCATCTTTGCAACCGAACCCATGGATCCCATTTTTTTCATCTGCTTCATCTGCGTGAGAAAATCCTCAAAGTCGAATTCGGCCTTGAGCATCTTTTCAGCCATCCGCATGGATTCCTCCTGGTCGAGGTTTTCCTGAGCTTTTTCCACCAGGGACACGACGTCGCCCATCCCGAGGATTCTGGAGGCCAAGCGATCGGGATGAAACACTTCGAACTCATCGATCTTTTCCCCTACGCCAAGGAATTTGATCGGCGCCCCGGTAACCTTCTTCATCGAGAGAGCCGCTCCACCCCGTGCGTCTCCATCGACCTTGGTCAGCACGATCCCAGTAAGAGACAAGCGTTCGTGGAAAGTCTTGGCCACGTTGACGGCTTCTTGTCCGAGGGCTGCGTCCGCCACCAATAGGATTTCGTGCGGGTTCACCTCTTTTTTCAGAAGTTCCAGCTCATGGACGAGTTCGTCGTCGATTTGGAGCCTGCCCGCAGTGTCGAAAATCACGACGTCGCTGCCATTCTTTTTGGATTCCTCCCAAGCCGAGCGCGCAATGGCCGGGACGTTTTGGTTCTCCCGGTCAAGATAGCAAGGGAATTGTTCTTGCTTCGCGAGAAACTCAAGTTGATCGATCGCGGCCGGACGATAGACGTCGCAGGCAACGAGCATGGGTGAGCGTCCGTCCTTGGCCAACCGCTTGGCCAGCTTTGCGCTCGTGGTGGTCTTTCCCGCTCCGTGAAGACCAACCATAAGAACCCTCAATGGACGGTCTTCCCGAAGCTCCGTCGTTCCTTCACCGAGCAACTTGATCAACTCGTCGTGAATGATTTTGACGACCTGTTGGCCTGGCGATACCGATTTGAGCACTTCCTGCCCCAAGCACGCCTCCTTGACTTGATCGACGAATTCACGGGCCGTTCGGAAATGCACGTCGGCCGAAAGCAACGCTTTCCGAACTTCTCCCAGTGCTTCGCTGACGTTTTCCTCCGTGAGTTTCCCCACTCCTCGAAGGTTTCGAAGCGTGCGACTTAACTTATCTGTTAATGACTCAAACATGACGACTCGAGATCATGTCACTGTATGCAGTATTGGTGAAGCCATAAATCACGTTCTTCTTTCCGCGTTGCCTTTTGAAGCGAATTTGGCACAATCAACCCTTTACTCTCAATATACAATGAAGATTCTCGTTGCGGACCGTATCTCTCCCCTTGGGGTGGAGTTTTTGCAAAACCAAGCTGATTTCGAAGTGATTGAGGCTTATGGTTCTTCACCTGAGAAGGTGTTGGAGTTATCCAAGGACGCCTCCGCCATTATCGTTCGAAGCGATACCAAAGTGTCGAAGGAGGTGATCGCTGGCGCATCCCAATTGAAGGTGGTCGGACGCGCCGGCGTGGGGGTGGACAACATTGATATTGAGGCTGCCACCGAAGCGGGCGTGATCGTTATGAACACGCCGGGGGGGAATACCATTGCGACTGCCGAACTGACTTTTACTCACATGATGTGCGGCACTCGTCCGATTGTAAGGGGAGCGACCGGCATGCGTGAGGGGAAGTGGGAGCGCAAGGAGCTGAAGGGATCCGAACTCAGAGCCAAGACCCTCGCTGTTTTGGGATTTGGCCGCATTGGTGCCGAAGTGGCCAAGCGGGCCCAGGCTTTCGAGATGGAGGTCATTGCATATGATCCTTATTTGACCGAAGATCGGGCCAAAGAGATGGAAGTTGAAAAAGTCGATCTTGAAACGGCCTTTTCACGGGCAGACTATTTGACAGTTCACATGCCCATGACCGAGGAGACGAAAAACATGGTGGATGAGAATGCGTTCGCCAAGATGAAGGACGGAGTTCGCGTATTCAATTGCGCCCGGGGTGGAATCATCAAGGAGTCGGCTCTCGTGGAGGCTCTCAAAAGCGGCAAGGTTGCGGCTGCGGGTTTGGACGTTTACGAAGAGGAACCTCTTCCCGAAGACCACGAACTCCGAAAAATCGAAAACCTCAACCTGACGCCCCATTTAGGCGCTTCCACTGCGGAAGCCCAGGAAAGCGTCGGGGTTGAAATCGCTGAGGCAGTGGCCGAAGTTTTGCAGGGAGGCCGCATAAGAAACGCGATCAACATGCCTTCCATCGACCCCAAGGACTTGGAGGCTCTCCGACCCTACCTTGATCTTTGCCAAAGGCTTGGAAGCTTTGCCCGTCAAGCATCCGGAGGTTCGGTAAGCTCGATACACATTACTTATTGGGGGGGGATCGTCGATTTTGACGCGGTTCCCTTGACTCGGGCGGTGCTCAAGGGGTGGCTCGCGGGGATTGCCGGAGACGAAGGAATCAACGACGTAAACGCCCCACACAAAATCAAGGCGTTGGGCATTAAGGTCGAAACGATCAAGTCATCGGACTCGGCCGATTACAGCGAGCTGATAGAGGTCAAAACCGTTTCAAGCGAAGGCCAAGAGCAAAACGTAAAGGGCACTCTTCTTGGAAAGGGCAACGATCCGCGTATCGTCGAGGTTGACGGTCAGGCCATTGAGGTCCGTCCCGTGGACGTGCTTCTCGTGGTTCGGAACGTGGACAAGCCCGGAATCGTCGGCAAATTAGGGACGATTCTTGGAAACTGCGGAGTGAACATTGCCAATATGTCCCTTAGCCGGGCCGAAGAAGGTGAATGGGCTTTGACCATATGCGAACTTGACCATGAACCGGCAGATACGGCTCTGCATGCCTTGGTCGGAGAGCCGGATATTCACGAAGCCCGTATTTCCCGACAAGGCCAGTAAAATTAAGTTCGGTCTAATTTCCTACCCCCCATGATACCCCTGGAAACCATTGGAGTCGCTTTGATTGGTTATCTTTTGGGATCAATTCCCTTCGGCGTATTGGTAGCAAAGCGGTTCGGGGTGGACATATATTCGGTTGGCAGTGGCAACCCCGGTGCGACCAACGTCTTGCGGGAAATTGGAAAGCCGGCCGGTTATACGGTTTTCGTTTTTGATTTTCTGAAGGGCTTTTTGGCAACCTACTGGTTCATGATTCCGGTTTTTTCCATCGAGACCGATCCTGTCTTTTTGGGATTGTGGGGTTTGCCTGCCGCCGTTCTTGGGCACACTTATCCTTTGTTTACCGGTTTACGGGGTGGAAAGGGCGTGGCTACGGCAATGGGTGGTTTGCTCGGAGTGATGCCTGAATGCCTTCTGCTAGGGTTGGTGACCTGGGCCATAATTTTTTATTCTACCCGTTATGTCGCCTTGGCTTCGATTGGATTTGGCTTAAGTCTGCCCATATGTTCCTTGGTGCTTTATTGGGCGAAAGACGAGCATTGGGGCGTGGTGGCAATGGCTTTTGTCGTCATGGCGTGGATCATCTGGCGCCACCGTTCGAACTTGGCCCGGTTGCGGGCGGGAACGGAGAATCGATTTGATCGCAAAAAAACCGTCAAGCAATCATGAAC
>JAYOII010000067.1:0-1550 GCA_038118685.1 Opitutia bacterium | reverse complement strand
CCGTTCTTGGGCCCACGTACCCCTTGTGTACTGGTTTCCGGGGCGGAAAGGGCGTGGCTACGGCAATGGGGGGGTTGCTCGGAGTGATGCCGGAATGCCTTTTGCTGGGGTTGGTAACCTGGGCCATAATTTTTTATTCTACGCGTTACGTAGCCCTGGCTTCGATTGGCTTTGGCTTGAGTCTGCCGATTTGTTCATTGGTCACTTATTGGGCAAGCGATGAGAACCAACGGCATGGGGGTATCGTGGTCCTGGCTTTGGTCGTGATGGCTTGGATCATCTGGCGTCACCGTTCGAACTTAGCCCGCTTGCGAGCGGGAACGGAGAATCGATTTGATCGCAAAAAAACCGTCAAGCAATCATGAACAGCCAATCACATACCATTAGAGTTGGAATCCTCGGCTTTGGAACGGTCGGGCAGGGGACTTGGAAACATCTCGTCGAGAATGACCAATCCTTGAAGAAAATCCTTGGAGTCGAAGTCCTGCCGACTCGTGCTTCCGTGAGGGATTTGTCCAAAGACCGAAAGCTTGCGATCGACGCGGATGCCTTGACCGACGATTCTTTTTCGATTGTGGATGATCCCTCGATCGACCTGATTTGCGAATTGATCGGGGGAATCGAGGAAGCCAAAGCCCTGACCCTTCGGGCCTTTGCTAACGGGAAGTCCGTTGTCACCGCAAACAAGGCTCTGATCTGCGAGCATGGGGAAGAACTTTTTTCGGAAGCCGAAAAAGCAGGTGTCCGTTACGCATTCGAAGCGAGTGTCGCCGGAGGCATTCCCATCATCAAGGTTTTGAGGGAAAGTTTGGTGGCGAACGAATTTCCACTCATCTACGGAATTTTAAACGGTACTTCCAATTACATTCTTACTCGGATGGAGAACGAGGAAGCAAGTTTCGAGGAGGTTCTTCACGATGCTCGGGAACTTGGATACGTCGAGGCCGACGAATCCTTGGATCTGGACGGAGTCGATGCGGCTCACAAGGCGGTAATTCTTGCTTATTTGGCGCATGGGATGTGGATCTCCCTCAAAGACATTACCGTCGAAGGAATCAGGAAGATATCAAACGAAGATCTCCTCGCGGCAAGAAAGCTTGGGTGCAAGATTAAGCTGATCGGAGTCATTCGAAGAAATTTCGAGAACAATCACATATCGGTGGGCATTTATCCGGCGTTGGTTCCCGTAGGCGAGATCATTGCCCGTACGGATGGAGTTTACAACGGAGTCAGCCTTACGGGCACGGTCGTCGGCACGGTCGTTCTTACCGGACGGGGAGCAGGGCAAGATCCCACCGCAGGCTCCGTAATCAGCGATATCGTCGATGCCGTTAAGGGCATGAAGGGCATGATTTCGCAACCGAAGTTGCTTCATGTGACGCCCGATGAGTGTACCGCGGCCACCGCAAGTGAGATTTACGGCTGCTTTTACTTGCGTTTGCGAGTGGACGACAGGCCGGGTCAACTTGCGAAGATCGCGGAATGTTTGGCTGAACGCGAGGTGAGCCTTGCGACTGTCTCTCAAACTCCGAAAGACGAAGATACTTCCG
>JAYOII010000066.1:0-11451 GCA_038118685.1 Opitutia bacterium | reverse complement strand
AGACCATGGTAGCCAACTTCATGAGTCAACCTCCCCTGACTCATCTCAGGGTAAGGGATTCGGCGCTGAGCTTGACGAGGAACGGAGTCCGCTATTCGGTGGACTTTCTCTTGCAAGGAGATTTTTACCCCGAATGGGTCCGGATGATATTTGATGGTTCTTTTCTTGGCTGCCTTTTTGAATCCCATTTCAACTTGGAGCAGAATGAATCGGGTGCTTTTGCCACGGCTCGGGTGAAAATCCCGGATTTGGCGCAATTGCAGACGCCATTGGAAAAGATTTCGGACGCGGAGGGGCTTGGGCTCGACGAGTTCTCGCTGCTCGGTGGAGAACTGAAGGTAAGCGCATCAGGCAGACTGGAGGAAAACTCCCTGACCGATCTTTTTCTCGAGTTGAATGCAAGCAACCTGGCTTTGGATTTGTTCGGCCATGAAGCCAACGCCTCAAAAATCTTTTGCTTTTTTGCCCCCGAATCAATGGATATGGTCAACTGGCAAGCCAAGGCCTATGCAAATGCCGATATTCCGGAATGGTGCGGGCTTCTTGGCGCAGAGATTGGCTTGCGGGTAAAGGAAGAGCAATACGAGTTGAACGGCCGGTTGAACAAAGTCTGGACGAAGGGAGACCTCCCGAAGATGGAGGTTTCGAACCTCCGCCTGCCTCTGATTGATTTTGGCTTGGGAGATTTGGTTGCAGGAGAAGCCTCTTTGGCGGGATCCATGATCGGCCGAAAAAAAGAGTTTTTCTACGACAAGATCTCCTATGAAGACGACCTCTTTTTCTTGAACGAAGGATCCGTCTCGATCCTTTTTCCCGAGGAGGGTACCCGGTTTTTGCTGACCGTGCCCCCAAGCGACGCGACCTTCGAAGAGATTGCCTTCGTCAATTTTTCCTACTCCGGTCTGATTGATTGGAAGGATCTTCCACGCATTTCACGACCCCAGGTCGTTTCCGGTGAACGAATCATGTTTGGATTCGAGTCGGCAGTCGAAGACCTTGCTTTTACCTTCAGGGTCGAAAGCATGGAGCGAATCCTGATGGATGCCCTGAGCTTTCAAGCCAGCGGACTGACTTTCGATTTGAACCCCGCAAAAATGCTGATCGAACTTCCGGAGGACAGTCCGGAAACTCCTCGATTTGTTTTCGAGGGGTCGACCTTGAGTCTTCCCGGGCAGGACGTCGTGATTGAGGGAATCGAGGGAGTGATTGAAATTGAGTCTTTCGAGCCGTTGTCGACCAAAGGTACGCAAACGATTTCATTCAAACGGATATCGATCGGAGACTTGCAAATAGCGGATGGGAACTTTTCTTTCCGGATAGACCCAAACGAAACCATCGTCATCGAAATTGCGAGGGGCATGATGTGGGGAGGAGAGGTCGGGTTGAGAAAAAGCGCGTTTCAGCTTTACCGAGATGGGTTCAAGTTAAACACGAGAATAGTTGGCGTGGATGGCCAGAAGGTCGCCGATTTGCTAGCCGTTCAGGATGTACGCATCGATGGGAATTTTTCCGGCGACATAACTTTTTCGAACGAGGAAGGTCAATGGGACTTTTCCAATGGCCTCGTAATGCTGGACCCCTCTCCGAAGGCTTGGCTCAGTAGCAAATCCAACGGGGCTTTGCTGAAGGGTTTGAAAAAAGGGTCTTCCGAGTACCAAAGAATGAAAATGACCGAGGAGGCGATGCGGGATTTGAACTTGGAGTCCATGACGATTCTTTTCAAGGCTTTGGACGGCAAGCGCGAGGTCGTCGTCTCGATCTTGGGCAAATCGGATTCGGGGCGAAAGATTATTTCATTGGACAACAACGTCAATTTTGTCGCAGGCTTACCCGAAATTATTAGAGCTTATTTCGATTTTGAAAAATTGGGTATCGATCTGAGTAAATTCGGTTTTGGCCTGAATGCTTTTGAGATCAACTAGGTTCGCTCGATCCTTTCTTTTGCAAATATTTTCAATACTCGGTTGCATGCGGCGGGTAGTTGAGTTTATCTTCATGATTATGAACTTTTTTCTTAAAATCGTTTTTCTTTGCGTCTTCACTTCGTTGATCGGCTGCACGACTCTCAAGACCGAACATCACATTACGCTCGATCATACCATCACGATCAAGATCGAAAAGGAGGTCGATGATTTCCTCGATGATCTTTACGAAGACGAAGAATAAACCAACCAGCGAACGATAACCCGATACCTAACGATTGATTTGTCATGAAAACCCAATTTTCTCTCTTTCTTTTGTACGCGCTGAGTTTTTTGCTCGTCCCTTTTGCTCAAGCCGACTCAAGCTTTAAGGCCAGCATGAAGGAACGCTTGCCGGAGGTCATCAAAGCCAAGGGCGAGGGCACCATAGGCGAAGGAGTCGATGGTCTTCTTCACGTGCGGGCCGACGATGCAACGGCTGATTTGAAGAAAATGGTCGCTGAGGAAAATAAGGATCGAAAGGCTCTTTTTGAAAGTCTTGCCGAAAAGACAAACGGTTCGACCGCCGAGGCGGCCAAAGTCTTTGCCAAGGCCATGGTCGCAAAGGGCAAGAAGGGGCATTGGTTCAGAAGTTCTAAGGGAACTTGGAAACAAAAATAACCAGTTCGCCAAAAGCAAGCCGTTGGCTTGCGCTCTGGTTGCTGACGCTTTGCTCGTGCCGTCAACCCGAGTATCCTCGGGCAGATGTTCCTTCACAACGGGGGTTTGCTGCCTTGGAAGGAGTTACCCATCAAGCCCTTCACGCTGAAAAGAGCGATTTGGAGAGCCAAAGAAAACTTCTCGAAATGGAGGTGAAGTGGCTTGTCTTGAGGCAAAAGATCGCCCTTGCGGAAATTGACGCCAAGTTGGCCAAGGAATCGGAAGTGAGATTGGCTTTGGAAATGGCTCGATTCGGAGAGATGGAGAAGATGCTTCCCGGGGAGGAAGGCTTCATTGAGCAGGGCCAGCGCCGGGCTTGGGAAACGCGATTGCGCGTACGCAAGGAAGAAACGTCCAAGGCGGAAGCCAAAGTCCGGCTGCTGATTCGCGATATGAATGACCTATTGGGCAAATTGGCTCACCGCGGTTTCAAGCCTCCGGTTGGTCAGAACGAATTGCCCCATAGCCCTTCTGGTTCAGGTGTCGAACCTTAGCTTTTTCGTTGTCCTGAAATCTGGACTTGAGCAGTATGGCGGGGAATGGAAACAGTCATTGAACGAATCCTCGGTCATCCGTTGCTCACCGTCGCGTTGTTGCTTCTGTGCGTTCTCATGCTCTATGCAGTCTTCAAGAGGTTGCTCAAAATGCTTGCGTTCTTAGCCGTGGCGGTGACCGCTTACTTCGGATACGTTCATTTTCTCGAGAAGGAGTATCCTTTGCCTGAATTGGGAATTGTTGACGAATGGAAGGAAACCGTGCTTCCTCTTTTGCCCGAAGATTGGAACCGGACTTTTCTCGATGGCAATTTGTCCGGACTGGGCGAATGGCCCGGGCAAAAGGAACCAGTCGACTAGGATATGATGGTTCCTTGGCCTTTGTATCTGGCGTGGAAACAACTCTTCCCGAGCGGTAAGAAAGTTTCCTTTTTCACTCTTCTTTCCATTGTGGGCGTAGCTCTCGTAGTAAACGTAATGATTGTGGTGATTGCTTTCATGCAAGGCTTTCAGCAAAAATTCCGCAAAGATATCATCAATGCCCAGGGACACGCCAGGGTAGTCCCTTTGAAACCCTTTGCCGAGTGGAGCGAGATTCCGGCCCGATTGAGAACGGTCGAGAACGTCGAGGGAGTGACGCCCTACCTGCAGACCCAGCTTCTTCTCCAAAGCGGAGACTATCACGCAATCCCCTTTTGCATGGGCTTGCAGCCGGAAGACGGGGAGGAGGTTCTTCCGGTCGATGATTTTCTCAAGGGAGGTATGTTACGTCTCCAGGCCCATGATGCCGAAGACGTGACCCCTTTGCCGACGATGGAGGCGTTGGAGGATGAAGTCGTCTTTCTCAGTTTGCAGACGGCGAACCGCCTCGGGGTTCGTCCCGCTGCCGTCGTCCAAGTGCGCGAGGGCAACGCAACTTTTTCCAAATCCACGGGGAAAAGGGAAATCAAGGTGACCCGCCTTGATTCCTACGTGGAGTCGGGCGAGTGGGAAATCATCTTCGAAGATGAAGAATCATGCGTGGTGAGGGAAGCCATTTCAGGAGACGAGTTCACTTGGAACACCGGGGAAGGTCCGTTGGACGTGGGATTCGGTTATCCGGTCTTCGAGGTCTCCGGAGGTGACAAACCCTTCGATGCGGGTGACCGGTATCTTTTTCAAGTATTCAAGGCCAGCAGGATCGAAATCTTTTCTCCGAGCATGATCGAGCAGGCCAAGGCGGATGAACTGATCCCTCCCAGGGAAGTGCGGGTCGGTGGTATTTTCGAGGTTCCCTGGCAGGGTTTTCAAATGGAAGCTCTGATCGGCACCATGCGCTTCATGGCGGACATGAGGGCGCAGGAGGGTGCTTGCGATGGCTTTTACCTCAAGTTTTCCGGCCCGGTTGCCCGGAACGAGGAAAAGTTGCAAGCCAAGTGTCGTGAGATGGAGCTTGTTCTTGAGGAAGATTGGGCTGTCGTGCCTTGGTTTGTCGAAAATGCCTGGTTTTTCGAACTGCTCAAGTTCGAGGAGTACCTGATGGTGCTGATTATGATCCCGATCGGGTTGGTGGCCGCCTTTGCCATCGCGATTGCCTTGATGACCACGGTCTTGAGAAAGATCAGGGAGATCGGACTATTGGTCGCCATGGGAGGTAGACGTTTTTCGGTCGGGATGGTCTTTTGCCTGCAGGGATTTGTCATCGGCTCGATCGGAGCAGTGCTCGGTTGTGGATTGGCCATTCTCTTCATTCGCTACCGGGAGGTTATCATGACCTTTATCGTGAAGAGAATCGCAGGTAGCGACGGCCAAGCGGGAGTCACCCAATTTTATGACTTTCACAGCTTGGACGTTCCTTTCCCCTGGGAATCTTCCCAAAGTCTTTCGACTTTTATTTCCTTTGCCTTGTTCTCCGTTTTGGTTTCAACCGTAGCAGGTTTGCTTCCGGCTTGGCGGGCGACCAGACTTAATCCCGCCGACGCCTTGAGAAGTGAATGAGGGGATGAGAAAATTGGTTTTGGAGGGCAAATCCCTGAGCAAGACTTTTCGCTTGGGCGATGGTTCCATCGAGGTCCTCTCCAAGGCGGATATAGCCTTGGAAGAAGCTTCCTCGATGAGCATACGGGGTGATTCGGGTTGTGGGAAGACCACTTTGTTGAACCTGCTCGCAAGGCTTGAGGATGCGGACGAGGGAAAGATAGGTTGGGACGGGCATGAGATGGATGCCTCCGTCACTCCCTCCTCGTCCGAGGCCGTCATGCGGGCCCGCTTCATCGGGGTAGTGTACCAAGCTTACTATCTGATCCCTGAGCTCAACGTTCTTGAGAACGTACTCATGGCTGCGAGGTTGGCCGGCGGGCTCGTTTCGGAATCCTGTGAGCGAGCTCGGTCCTTGTTGTCTAAGATGGGAGTGGGGGACAAGGAAAAGCAGGCTCCGGACAAACTTTCCGGAGGCGAGCGCCAACGGGTGGCCATCGCCCGGGCCTTGGTCAATGAACCTCGAGTCCTCTTGGCCGACGAACCAACGGGCAACCTCGACGAGCGAACGGGCGGGCAGGTCATGGATCTTCTGCTGGATGCTTGCTCCGAACAGGGAACCGGCTTGGTTCTCGTAACCCATAATCCGAGTTTCGCCCAGGCCGCCGACGTTCGGCTCTTCCTCCGAAAGGGAAAGCTTACCAAGGATTTCGATGAGGGGAGGAGCAAGTCGGGCAGGCCACGATTCTGTGGTTATCATTACCCTGGGCATCGACGATAATGCAGAAAGGGATAACTTATGACCAAAGGGATTAAATGCGGAGTTGCGGGAGTAGGGTACTTGGGTAAGCACCATGCCAGGATCTATGATTCTCTGGATGGATGTGAACTCGTCGGGGTTCTGGAGCCCGACGACGATGCCGCGGAGAAAGCTTGCGGTGATTACGGTTGCCGTCGTTTCTCGAGCTTGGACGAATTGGCGGAGGCTTGTGAAGCCATAAGCGTGGTTTGTCCGACCGACAAGCATGCCGAGGTGGCTTTGCCTCTGATTAGGAATGGGTGTCACTTGTTGGTTGAGAAACCCCTCTGCGTTTCGGCTGAAGAGGCCGAGTCCATGCTGGGGGCGGCCAAGGAATCCGGCTCGATTCTTCAAGTCGGGCACATCGAGCACTACAACCCGGTTATGGCCTTTCTCGAGGAAAAGGTGGAACGCCCAAGATACCTGACGGTTGAGAGATTGGCTCCCTTTCAGCCAAGAGGGACCGAGGTCGGGGTCGTGTTGGACTTGATGATTCACGATATTGGAATCGTGATGGCTTTGATTGCGTCCCCCATTCGCTCGGTGGACGCAATCGGAGTGCGCGTGCTTTCGCCGACCGAGGACATAGCGAATGCCCGGCTGGTCTTTGAAAACGGGTGTGTGGCAAACCTAAGCGCCAGCCGGGTGAGCGAGAAAAAGGCGAGAGAAATCCGGGTTTTTCAAGATAGCGGGTATTTGTCCCTCGACTTTATGAACCAAAAAGGACACTTGATCCGCAAGGCCAACGGCGGATTGGAGAAAAACGAAGTTCCCGTCGAAAAAGGAGAGCCATTGGCCTTGGAATTAAGTGCGTTCATCGGCTGTGTTCGCGAGGCAAGTACGCCAAAGACGGATGGAGCATTCGGGAAGTCCGCTTTGGAAGTGGCCTTGTCCGTGACCAAGCAAATTCAATCGGCTTGGTGAATTGAAGACTCTCCCCCCGTTTCCGTCCGCCGGGTTCGACGAGATCGATCTGTTGATCGTGGCCGGCGAAGCATCCGGTGATGAGCACGCTTCTTTGCTTCTTGAGGAATTGATGGCAAGAAAACCGGAGTTGTCGGTGGCTGCCCTGGGAGGACCGGGGCTCAAGGCAAAGGGGGCATCCTTGCTCTTCAATCTGGTCGACCATTCGGTCGTGGGAATATTCGAAGTCTTGAGAAACTACGGATTTTTCAAAAAATTGTTCCGCCAAACGTTGGACTGGATCGAGGAAAAACAACCCAAAGCCGTACTTCTTGTCGATTACCCGGGTTTTAATTTGAGGTTGGCAAAGGCCTTGAAGGACAAGGGGCTGTCGGTCAAGGGGGGAGGTGAAACAAGGGTGCTTCAGTACGTCAGTCCTCAACTTTGGGCATGGAAACCCAAGAGGCGTTTCCTCATGGAAAAGATTTTGGACGGATTGGCCGTACTGTTTCCCTTTGAGCTCGATTGCTATCGCGACGTTGACTTGCCTGTTTCATTCGTGGGACATCCCTTCGCCCGGACTGGCTACCAATCCCTCGTTTCATATGAAGAATCGGGACCAGTCGCGCTTCTCCCGGGCAGTCGTGTTCAGCCGGTCGAACGAATCTTGCCGTGCTTTTTGGATGCCTTTGAGATCTTATTGCGGAAATTTCCGGATTTGGACGGAGTGATCCCTGTTCCGGATTCCAAGATCGAGCAGGTTGTTCGAGCCTTGATCGAGTCGCGTCCTGATTTGCGTGGCCGGGTTACCGTACGGGATTGCAAGGCCGGAATGGGAGTGCGCGCGGTTTTGATGAGCTCGGGAACCATGTCGCTGGCCTGCGCGATTGCAGGAATTCCGGGAGTGATCGCTTATCGGGCTCACCCCTTGACCTATTGGCTCGGGCGTTTTCTGGTGAAGGTTCCTTTTCTCGGAATGGCGAACTTGCTTTTGCCCGAAGCGCCTCCTTATCGGGAATTTTTGCAAGGAGCGGCCAACGGGCAAACTCTAGCTCATGCCATGTCCGTTTTTCTCGAATCAAAGGATGGCCGCGAGGAATTCAAAGAATCAGCCCAAACGCTAAGCCGGACCTTGGCTCAACCGCATGAGCGTGGTCCCGCCGAGTGGTTGCTTCAGGAGGGGGGGCTCGCTTGATGGGTCATTTGCTCCCAAAGCCTGATGGCTCGATGGGCAAGGGCTCCCTTGCAACGGTCCACCTCCGCCATTCTTGACTTCAGGTTCTCGTTCGCAATCGCAGATACGTCGTCCATGTTGTACAGGTAGACGTTTTCCAATTCCGAAACGCCCTCATCGATATCCCTCGGCACTGCGACGTCTATAAGAAACAAGGGGCGGGCAGGACGCATTGAAAGGGCGGAGCGAATGGTCTCACGGGAAAGTACCGGATCGTTGCCTGCGGTCGAGGTGACCACCACGTCGAACAGGTGAAGGGATTTGCGGAAGGACTCGAAGTCGAGAGTGGCTGCGTTCACCTTTTCCGCCAGATGCCTGGCGTTTTCGAAGGTGCGACCGGTCACGGTGATTTCATGGCAATTGCGGGAATGAAAGGCAACCATGGCCAATTCAGCGACTTCCCCCGATCCGACGATCAAAAGACGCGACGAGGATACGTCCCCGAAGATCCGCCGAGTCAATTCACAGATCACGTTGCCCAAATTGACTTGTCCCTTCGATATACCGGTGTGAGTGCGAGCCCACTTTGCGGCTTGAAAACTTTTTTGGAACATACGGTTGAGTAGTTTTCCCGCGCTTTTGCGGCGTAGGGCATCCTCATAGGCTTCCTTGACCTGTCCTAGAATTTCCGTTTCCCCAACCATCTGCGAATCGATTCCCGAAGCAACCTCGAAAGCGTGTCGGACCACAGCTTCTCCTTCCCGTTGGTAAAAATGACGATTCAAAAAGTCCACTTCCAATTGCCGAAAATCTCTCAAGTAGTCACGAACCGCGGGAAGGGGCGAACCGACGTTTCCCGCTCCGTAGATTTCAGTCCGGTTGCAAGTGTTGAGCAGAAGGCATTCTTTCATTCCCGGCAATGATCTCAGACCCTGATAAAACAAATCTACCTGTTCGGTCGGGAGGCTGATCAATTCACGCTCTTCCAATGAGGCCACCCGGTGCGAACTGCCCAAGAGGAATAACTTGGGCTCGTCAGTTGGCATTTTGGTCGGGAGGTTGAGAGGATTGGGGCGAAGGTTCCGCAACTGCGGAACGCACGACTCCGAGAGACAAAATGGCCACCGCGAAGAGAATGATGCAGATTTTGGCGAACTTTTGGCCAAAAAGCTTTTGCCGAAAGTGCAGATACCAAAGCGAGCAGTAGGCTAACCACAACGCAATGGTGACGATCACTTTGGCATAGCTTACCGAGCCAGAGGGACGAGTCCAATCGAGGGAACCCACGACGATGGAGCAGGTGAGGAAGACCGATCCAATGAGCAAAAGGCGGGCTCCCGCAATTTCCATCTGTTGAATGGATGGCAGGAAGGGAGCCAGTGATCCGGGGCGTTTGGTTCGCAAGGCCTTTCGCTGAATCAAGTACATCGTACTGACCGTTGCCAAGAGCCCAAAGATTCCATAGCTGAAAATGGCCACCGAAGCGTGTAATTCGACCCAATGGTTGGGGAAAAGGCCCGCGTAGTCTTTCTTTTCCCAATAGGGGACGTCAAGTGAAGGGATCAAAAGCGAGAGCACTCCTCCGAGCGAGGCAACTCCGGCTGCGAAAGATCCGAGAAGATTCAGGCGAAAGAGAACCCGGATGATCAGGTAGCCGAGGACCAAAGACCAAAGAATGAATTGAATCCGTTCCATGCCGTTGCCCAGCGGGCAACCTTTGACCAATTGTCCTCTTAGGGCCAAGCCTTGGGTTTGGGTGACAAAGCCTGTAATGATAATGGCCAAAGGAAGAAAGGAGGAAACCAACTTGTTGGTTTTCGAGGCCAATCGAAGCCCGAGAAACAAACCAACCCCGTAAAGAATGGCGGCCAACCAAAGCAAATCCCGACTTCCGTTCCAATCGATGATCGCGTTAAGGCGAAACGTCTTCCCGGGCGTCCAACGACCCGGTCTTCCGGCAAGGGGCTTTATTGTTCATCGCAAGGATGTTATCGATCGTCGTTGGAAAGTCAAAGAGGGAAAGAATGTCCGCGAGTCTTGGCTTAATCGACGTCGAGGCAATTGGGAAGGGGCGGGCCCGTGAAGTGGGAACCCGAAAACGAGAGCCCCGGGTTTTCACGGCACAAGGTTTCGGCTGCCTTTTTCCTTTCGTCAAACCCTATGTCGGGAAGTGGGATTGCCTCTTTCCATGTTTTGACGTGCTGAAACTCCGGTTGCCCCCGAATGCCGAGAAGAGAGGAAAGGCGACTGGTGACTTTTCGGCAAAGAATCTTCTCTTCCGCCAAGGCGAGTTCCGGGTTTCTCTCTCCACCCACAAAGGTTGTCAGCAAGACTTTCCCGGATGGCGCTCTTCCGGGAAAAAGCGAACTTGAGAAAAGAGTTCCCAGGATCTCCATTTTTTCAACTTCAGGAACCAGGAAGCCAAAACCGTCCAAGGGATGGGACACCTCGTTTTGATCAAAGCCTTGGACTACCAAACTGAGAGGGAAATGAGAGGCCTCTTGCAAGGTGGAGATCATTTCATCCTGCACCACGTTTTCCCAATTAATCTTTCCCAGTCGATGAGCGGGGAGGGTGCAAACAACTTGATCAAAAACATCACTCCATTCGGTCTCCGAGGAGTCGGAGGCAAATACCTGCCATTTGCCCTTTTCTGAAGTGACTTTGGTAACCCTATGCTCGAAAATGAAGTTTCCTTTGATTGTATCTTTTATCCTGTCGGTTAATTCTCCCATGCCCGAAGGAAAGGAGACAAGTCGGCTTTGTGGCAGTTTCGCTGATTTCCCGTAACCGGATATTTTGCCCAAAAGAAGAGAGCGATGCTTTTGTTCGATGTCATGAATGGCGGGAAAGGTATGACGCATGCAAAGAGATTCGGGTTTTGCCGCGTATATTCCGGCAAGGAGTGGGTTGGCCAAATACTCGAGGGCTTCCTTGCCCAGCCTTCGGGACATAAAGTCAGCGACTGATTCGTTATCGGAATCTTTGCCTCTTGGCAGAAGCGGTTCGAGCAATAGCCTGGCTTTCCCAAAGAGAGATAGAAACTCACCTCCTGCGAAAGAAGCCAGACCTGTTGGCAGGGCCACTAGTTTTCCATTGCGTACGATAAAGCGCTTGTTGGCTTCGGGATTGGCGTCAATCGCATGTTCGAGAACCCCGGTTTCCTCCAAGAAGTTTTTGGTCTTTCGTAACCTCAGGCTGAGGGTATTGGGTCCGTAGTCGGTAAGAAAACCATCGAGTTTTTCTGACTGTATGACACCTCCGACATGCTTGGATGATTCAACAAGGGTTACTTCGTCCCCCTCCCGTTCTCTTTTCCACGCGGAGATCAGACCGCAAATTCCACCTCCCAATATACAGGTTCGCTTCATTTGTATCGGGGGTCTGAAGCGGGATCCAAAGTTGCCCGTCCGGTGGATTGAGCTTGCAAGACCAGAGAAGTGAAAAGAATAAGAACGTATGGAGGAAATTGAAAAATGCTTGAGGACGATAACGGCGCCGGGG
>JAYOII010000065.1:0-11528 GCA_038118685.1 Opitutia bacterium | reverse complement strand
GGAATCCATCGGTCCATGAATCTCCCGGAGAACCAAATTTTTCCACGACCGCGTGTAAGCCGAAAGGAATCAGCAGAACGGACAGAAGAATGATGCAGAACCCCTGGATGAGATCCGTCCAGTACGCGGCTGCGATCCCACCCAACACGCCGTACAAAGTCACGACGATGGCCACGACCGGGACCAAGACGTGTTCGGTTTGCATTCCGAAAAGCTCGGGGCCGACCAGCGGTACCGATACCTTTCCGATCGCCGTGAAGAGCATCGCGCCGTAGACCATGTAATAGAAACACCCGAAGATGGCATAGGCTACGCCCATCTTCTTGGATTGGTACCGTTCCGCGAACCAGTCTCCAAGCGTGAGGCAACGCATGCGCCGATACCAGACCGCGCTTATCCAATAAATGGGCGTAACAAACAGCCAATACATGACTCCCCACATTCCACTCATCCCATTGGCGAAGGTCCCCCGGGCGGTGTTGACCGGATCGGCGGATCCCGTGCCTGCGCCGAAGGCGGCGAAGGTCTGAAAAAGTTTTCCGAATCGTCGGCCGCCCATGAAGTAGTCTTCCTGGCCTTTGACCCGTTTCATGGCCCAAACGCCTATGGCAGCCATACCGGCGAAGTAACCGAAAAGGACGACGTAATCTATCGTTTCCATAAATGTACGGAAGGATTTCGTTTCAGAAAGGAGTTGTTTGGCAACGAAAAAGGTTTGGCTTCCCTTCTTTTTGGCAAAGATGCGTTTGGAGGATAACCTCCGCGAAGCTGTTGATTCATTGATTCCTCATCAAGCCCTCTGCCAATGATGAAAAACCTACTCAAGTCGACAGGACCGGCTATTGCCATTGCCGGATCAACTGCAAAAGAAAAGAGGAAAGGGCTCAATATTCTTTGAATCCTTGGCTTGATTAATTTGGACAAGCCTCCGTCAATCGAGTCGAATGGCACAATCATGAACACGGAAATATTTTCAACCAAGCAAGAGATGGGGAAAGCCGCGGCTGCTCACGGAATATCCAAATTACAGGCAGCCCTGAGGGCCAAAGGTTCCGCCTCCTTCATCGTGGCCACGGGAGCGTCCCAGTTCGAAACTTTGGCTGAATTGGCCAAGGCGGATTTGCCCTGGAACAAGCTGACGGGGTTTCATCTCGACGAGTACGTCGGGCTTCCGATCCATCATGATGCATCCTTCCGGAAATACCTTTGGGAACGTTTCGTGAGCAAGCTGCCGCTCCCGCTCGCGGCCTTTCATTTTCTTGACGGGGAAGGTGATCCCGAGGGTGAGTGCGAACGGGTGAGTGCTCTGATTGAGGAAACTACGATCGACGTTGCGTTTGTGGGAATAGGGGAAAACGGGCATCTTGCTTTCAATGATCCGCCGGCCGATTTCGAGACCGAACGCCCTTATTTGCTGGTCGATTTGGACGACGATTGCCGGCAACAACAATTTGGCGAGGGCTGGTTTCCCGATTTTCAATCCGTTCCGAAAAGAGCCATTTCCATGTCCGTCCGTCAAATCATGAAGAGTGAGGCAATTGTTTGCACCGTTCCCGATGAGCGCAAGGCCAAGGCGGTCCGAAACGCAACCCAAGGACCCGTTACGCCGGAGGTGCCGGCCTCCATTCTGCAAGAGCATCCCGATTGTCATCTCTTTCTTGACGTGGCAGCCGCCTCCCTGTCGTGAAACCTTTTGACCTGCAGGTAAACGGGTACGCAGGTACCGATTTTTGTTCTTCATCCCTCAATTCCGAACAGCTCCATCACGCATGCCGCGCTTTGGCGGACGATGGAGTGGATGGCATCCTCGCAACCTTGATTACGGACGACTTGCCAAGCCTCGTTGCCAAGCTTTCGAATCTGGTTCGCTTGCGCGGGGAGGACGAGTTGGCGAGACGGGTGATTGTCGGCTTTCACGTCGAGGGACCGTTTCTCAACCCTGCCCCTGGCTATGTCGGGGCGCATCAACCCGAGTGCGTGCGTCCCGCTTGCCAGGCAGATGCTCAAGCTCTTCTCGATGCCGGCGGGGGACACGTGAAACTGCTTACGCTCGCCCCCGAGCAGGATCCGGGTGCCGCCGTCACCAAGTTTCTCGTCGAGCAGGGGGTGGTCGTTTCCGCAGGGCATTGCAATCCATCCCTTGATCAATTAAAGGCGGCGATTGACGCTGGATTGAGCATGGTTACCCACTTCGGCAATGGTTGTCCGGTGGAGCTTCCCCGGCACGACAACGTCTTGCAGCGCTTTCTTGCCCTGCGTGAACACCTTTGGTTTTGCTTTATCCCCGACGGGGCGCACGTCGACTTTTATGCGCTGGAGAATTATTTGAAATGGGTGGGGCTCGATCGTTCGATCATGACGACCGACGCTATCTCGGCAGCCTCCCTCGGACCGGGGATGCATGAGGTTTCAGGCTTTGGGGTAGAGGTGGACGAGGCCGGAGTTGCCCGCCGTCCCGGCTCGGACAACTTGGCCGGTTCCACCGTTACGATGTCGGGTATTCTTCGTAACCTTTCTCAAGAACTTGAGTTGGATGAAGGAGATATAGCCACCCTCGTGGATCGCAACCCGAGGAAGGCCTTGAGTCTTTGACGATAGTCAGAGTTATTTTCTTTTTTGAGAATAGAGCCAGTCCCACATTTCATCGGAATCCCATGCGTCGGTCCAGGAATTGTGTCCGCGTCCTTTAATCTCGGAATACTTTGGGTTTCCTCCTGCCTTCCTGATTGCCTCAATCATATCCCGTGACCGGCTGGGCTTGATCACTCGATCCTTGTCTCCGTGCCAGGCCCAGATGGGAAGGCTTTTGAGCTTCTTCCCGAAATTTTTATCCCCGCCACCACAGATGGGAACCGCGGCGGCAAAGAAATCGGGTCTTCTCTGGATTGCGTCCCAAGTGCCGTAACCGCCCATGGACAAACCCATGACGTATATTCGGTTGGGATCGACTTGGTTCTTCTTGTCGGCGACATACGCATCGAGAGCCTCGAAGCCCATGCGCATGGAATTGGAAATCTTCGGCATATCATGCCCGAGCAATCCCCAGTGAACGTTGACCCAACGCTCTCCTTTTGGAACTTGGCCCGCAAAGAGGTGCGAATTCCTACTGGTTTGCAAACCTGCCTTGTCAAAGGCTCCGATGCCACCCGCATCCACAAGCTGACCTTTGTTATCATTGCCGCGTCCTCCGGCCCCGTGGAAGAAGACGAGAAGAGGGTACTTCTTTCCTTTTTCCATTTTGGCGGGTGAAGCGTGCCGGTAGAGAAAAGTGCCCTCAGTCGGACTTTTCCAAGTTGCGGCACTGTAGGGAGACAAGAGATCGTTCATGTTCTTGGCGCTAGTGAATACCGGAGTGATCGAAAGAAGGAGACTGAGTGCAATTTGGGTTTTCATAGGACAAGGGTTTGAAGGGTTGGGGCGAAGATCTCGACAAGACTTCGGTCAGCGTGGCACGGGCTTTCCGAAGATTTGCATCTCGTGAATGGACCAATACAAGCCATTTACTCTTCCGGTTTGGGTGATTTTCAGAAACTTGGCTTCGGTCGCAGGGAAGGAAATATCGGTCATGGGGTGCTTGCCCACGCCTATGGCCAAGGGCTCGGACCATTTTTTCCCATCCACGGATGACTCCACTTGGTAACCGCGCGGGTAATCGCGAGCTGAGGATTTGGAATCGAGCTGTATGCGGTTGACTTTCGAAACCGAAGGAAATTCGACCTGTACCCACATGCCGGGAACCTGAGAGGTTCCGGTATCGTAACGGCTTTTGCCGTTTCCATCCACGCAGCCCCCCAATTTTTCGCTGCCGTGGCTTGCCGTGAGTTTCCATTTTTTACGGTCCGCCATGAGCGGGGGTTCGAGTTCTTCCAGCTCGGCCTCCGTCCATGGAAGCAGGCGGTCGCCCGATTCCTTGCGGATGCCGGCTACGAATTCCTTGGTGATGGGACCGCCTTTGTTACCAAAGCTGTTTCTTACGTAGGTGGAGATTGCGGCGACCCATTCGTCGTCGTTGGCTCCGAGGGGGAGCATCTGCCCGGGATAAGTCTTTCCGTCAAGGGGTCCTTGCAAGCCATGAAGCACCGTTCGAACGAGGCTGCCACCGGAACCCAGCACGCGTGGGGATTTGGGCAACGGGGGGGCCAGGGTGACACCCGGTTGTCCAACCATGGGCGTACCCTTGCCATCGTTGCCATGACAGGCAAAGCAAAGCTGTTTGTAGATTACGGCCCCGCTTTCCATTTGTTTTGCGAAATGGGCGTCCATCTTGCGCTGCTTGGCTAAGCGTTCCCGCTCCTGAGCGAGCTTGGCCCGGTTCCCGGCTATGCTCTTGAGAATCGGTTTGTCCCTGTGTTTTTCAATCAGGTTGTCTTGTATGCCTGCAAGGATCTCGGATTCGGTGGCTCCGCTGTAGGCGATCGAGTTGATGGCTTGCAGGGCGACGTCGGCATGGGGTTCCTTCTCAAGAGTCTTGAATGCGGATTCGAGAGCGTTGTCACCATTCGAGAGAAAGGGTTCGCTCAACCGCACCGCCGCCAGGCGCACGCGGTGGTCGCTGTCCGATAACTTCTCGACAATCAATTTGGGGTTCACGGCATCCATTCCCTCCAACGTCCAGAGGGCGTGGACCCGTCCGAGGGCCGGTTTTCCGGAACGGGCCAGTTTTTCAAGCTCGGGAACGACGGATTTTCCGTCCTTGCGCAGGATGATCAATTTTTGGGCCGTATCGCGCCACCAACCGTTCGGATGGGAAAGATGCCCCACGAGTTCTTTGGTCGATTGCCCGAGCATGTTTGGTTGCGGCCCGGGTTTGTGGTCCTTGTGCACGAGCCGGTAGATTCTTCCTTTGCCGACGTTCTTGTCGATTTCCCACTTGTCGATGATTCCACGAAGATAACTTCCCTTGCGGGTCCAGTTCCCCTGCTGAATGATTCCCCGGTGCATATCGATGAAGAACATCGTTCCGTCCGGGGCCGTTTCGGCTCCGAGAGGTCTGAAGTTGATGTCTTTGGACCGCATGAATTCACTCCCCGGGGTGGCGTTGCTCAAGACGGTCATGCCATCCTTGCGGTCAACCTTGGCCCGACGGACGAGGCGTCCGACCGGTTCCGGAATGAAGAGGTCGCCATAGAGTTCCTTGGGAAGGCGGTCGCCACGGAAAATTCCTTGGCCTGCGCATCCGGTAAAGGCATTGAGACCCCCGTTTGGTCCGACCCGCCGCCGACCACCCTGAACGTCCGGAACCGGGGCGATGGGAAAAACGGTTCGGAAGTTGGCTTCCGTTTGGCCTGAAACGTCGAACATACCGTAGACCGGTGGCTGTTGAAAGAAGAACGCCGGGTTCTCTCCGCCGCCCGTGGAATAATAGATTCGTCCGTCGTCATCCGCCGTAAGTCCCCATTGCCCGCCGCCCCGAGGGAGCTTTCCGGTTTTGAATTCCCCGTTTGTGAAACGGTAGCGCGTATTTTGGTAAGTGACGTAAATCCAGTTGTCCAAGTTCCAAATGAGACCACTTGGTTGGTGTTCCATGTTTCCTCCGCGCTTCCCCCCCTCGAAGATTTTTACTTTTTCGTCCGCGACGCCGTCCCCGTCCGTATCGCGGTAGTTCCAGAGGTCAAGCGTGTTGGTGATTCCGACCATGACCCGGTCGTCCAGAGGCAGAACCATGCGGGGAAGGAGCAAATTGTCGATAAACACGGTGCTCTTGTCATAAGTTCCGTCACCATCGGTGTCCTCATGGCGCGAGATCCTGCTTTTCGGTTCCTGTTCACCGGTGGCATCCGCGGTTTGCATATAAGTCCTCATTTCCACGACGTACAGTACGCCGTTTCCATCCCAGGCCATGGCGACCGGTTCCTCGATATGCGGTTCGCTCAGGACGAGCTGAAGGGAATAGCCTTCGGGCAGTTCAATCGATTTGCGGGCATCTTCAATCGAGAGAAAGCCCTTTTGGTAGATTTCGTCCCCGGGGGCGCCGTGGGTTGGAACGGCTGAGAATAATACGGCAAGCAGGGAGAGCAAACGGATTGAGAATTTCATTTGTTCAAACTAGCTCAGTACCCGGGTTTGACAAAAGTTAATTTCGCAAGTCGGCAAATATTTCCGCAGAGGTTCAAGTCTGCCAAATCCTGTATAAATTTGCCCATGAGATCTTTCACCCTTGAATTTGAGGAAAATGAATTCATTACTCGTTGTATGTGCGACATGGTCATACATGCGATTGAAACTCTTCGAGCAAAGGGTTTGAGGGTCACCGAGCAACGAAAAGCAATTCTAGAGGCCTTGGCTTGCGCCGACTCGCCCAAGTCAGCCGAGGAAACCTTTTCCGCCTTGCCGGCGGACAGTTGTGACTTGGTTACGGTCTATCGTTGCCTCGAACAGTTCGAAAAGTCCGGGGTTGTTGAGCGCGGAGTGCGCGAAAACGGAACGAAGGTTTATTGCTTGGGACACGGCCATGGCCACCATCATCACCTCAGCTGCAGAAAGTGCGGACGTACTGAAAGAATCGATCTGTGCATGGGGGATGAATTGGAGGAAGTCGCCGAGGGCTTCGGTTACACCGAGGTATCCCACGTAATGGAAGTCTTCGGTCTGTGCCCTAGTTGCGCCTGAGGTTTCTTGGTTGATTCCTTTTTCGGAAATGAGATTATTTCCCAAATGAAAAAAGTAAGGATCGGTATCGTCGGAATGGGAAACATGGGGCGTTTTCACGCTCAGGATTTGTTGGATGGCAAAGTCGAGGGGGGCGAACTTGTCGCCGTGGCCAGTACCTCGCCGCATAAATTGAAAGAGTATGGCGAGCAAGGGCTGAAGGTTTTCGGCGGCGGGGAGGAGATGATCCATTCGGGAGCCCTTGACGCAATTGTCATCGCCACTCCTCATTATCAGCACGTTTCCTTAGGCATGGAGGCTCTTGATGCGGGCTTGCACGTCATGGTTGAAAAGCCAATTGCCGCGCACAAGGCGGATGCCGAGCGCTTGATTGCCAAGGCCAAGGAAAAAAAGGACTTGGTTTTTGCCGGCATGTTTCAGCTTCGCGTGGAACCGCGCTACCGCAAGATCAAAGAATTGATCGAATCAGGTGAGCTTGGTCAACTTATGCGCGTGGTTTGGATCATGACCGATTGGTTCCGGTCGGATGCCTATTACCAGAGCGGAGGATGGCGCGCCACTTGGAAGGGCGAGGGCGGGGGAGTGCTCCTCAACCAGTGCCTGCACCAATTGGATGCGATGCAATGGATGGTAGGCATGCCGAGCAAAGTGAACAGCCAAGTCGGGATCGGCAAATGGCACGACATCGAGGTGGAGGACGACGTTTCCTGCTACATGGAATTTCCCGATGGCGCATCGGGTCTCTTTCTTACTTCCACCGGGGAAACCCCGGGGAGCAACCGACTTGAGATTTCCGGGACGAAGGGACGCTTGCTCTTGGAGAACGATCGATTGGTCCTTACCCGCAACGCCGTTCCTTCGGACGAGTGGTGCAAGACTTCCAAGATCGGGTTCAAGCAACCTGAAACAGCCGTCGAAGAGATTGATATCCCCGCGGTGGAAGCTCCTCACTCCATCTTGATGACGAATTTCACGGACGCCATCCTCAAGGGAGAAAAATTGATTGCTCCCGGAGAGGAGGGACTCGGTTCCGTGGAACTGGCCAACGCGATGCTTTACTCGGGCCTTTTGGAAGGGCCTCTCGAGTTGCCAATGGATGGAGGGGCTTGGGAAAAGAAGCTGAATGAATTGATTGAATCTTCCACCCATGAAAAAAAGGTTGTCGAATTGTCCGGAGATGATTTCTCTGCTTCCTTTCGCCGTTAATTCGAGAAAAGCTTTCTAACCCAAAACTCCTTCTAGTCATGCCCTTTCAATTCACTGGATTCGCCGATGAGGCGGAAAAAACACTTGCCGGTCAAATTTCAACGCTCAAGGAAGTCGGTTGGTCGGCGATCGAACTTCGCTTGATTGACGGCAAGAACGTTTGCGACCAAACGCCCGAAGAGTGGGAACAAACGTTTTCAACCCTTGAAGGGGAAGGAATTGAAATCGTTGGTTTTGGCGGGCAAATCGGGAACTGGGCCCGCCCGGTGACGACTGACTTTCAGGTCGATTTGGATGAGATTCGCAGAGTCGCTCCCCGAATGCGTCAAGCGGACTGCAAATTTTTAAGAATCATGTCCTATCCGAACGATGCCGATTCTCCACTTGCCAAGGAAGCTTGGAAAACGGAGGTCGTGAGAAGACTGAGAGAGTTATGCGTGATTGCCGAGGGCGAGGGCATTGTCCTTGCCCATGAAAATTGCAACGGATACGGGGACAACCCCGAGGGCTATTTGGAATTGGTCGAAGAGGTCGGCAGCCCGGCCCTTCAGTTAATCTTGGATACTGGCAACAACAGCCTTCATGACAATGACGTAGAGGTGACGTGGAGATACTACGAGATCTGTCGCGAGCAGATTGCCCATGTCCACGTCAAGTGCGCCAAGCCTGGTCCGGACGGAGGGGATTACGTGACCTGCCATGTGGACGAAGACCCGGTCCAAGATCGAATTTTCAGGGATTTGGAAGCTACGGGTTATGATGGCTGGCTTTCCATCGAACCTCACATCAAGGCAGCCATCCATGCCGGTAAAGACGTCGATGATTCCGGCGAAGGCCGAGCCGTCTGGGTGGAGTTTGCAAAGAGATTGGAATCGCTGGTGTCGAAAATTTAAAACTCCTTGATTTTGGCATTACTTTCTTGCTTTGCCGTTCGCAAACCCTTCACTTGGTGGTTTCTCCCCGAAATTATCCTTTATGAAAATTCTTACCCTTGTACTGATTGCCCTCCAATGTCTGTCGGCCCCCTTTGTTTTCGGGGATGACGAAGAGAAAAAGATTGCCGAGGCAATGCCTGACAAGCCCACGGTCAAGCCCAAGAAAAGCCATAAGATCTTGGTTTATTCAAAGCCAAGCGGTTTCCGGCACGGGTCAATCCCGACGGGTATCAAGGGGCTCCGGATCATGGCCGAGAAGACCCAGGCCTTCGATGCGACTTTTACCTTGGAGACTACCGAGTTCACAAAGGAAGGCCTTGCGAAGTACGACATGATCATCTTCAACAACTGTACGCACGTACAGAAGGCTTTTACCGAACAGGCTCAGCGTGACGCGATACTGGGCTTTATCAAGTCCGGCAAGGCCTTTGCCGGTTTTCATTCCGCTTCGGACGGAGGCATGCCTCAGTGGCAGGAATACACCGATATGATCGGTGGTTGCTTTGCCGGGCACCCTTGGAACGCGGGAGGCAAGTGGCCCTTCTTCGTGGAAGACGTCGAGCATCCCGTCAATCAGGCTTTCAAGGAGAAGGAATTTACCTTTTCCGATGAAATTTACCAATACAAGGGATACGACCGTTCCAAACTCCGTATTTTGATCGGGTTGGATTCCGTCAAGTCCGGCAAGAAGGGAAACTCGAAAACCAACGACTATCCGGTTTCCTGGGTTCG
The DNA here is from genome assembly GCA_038118685.1 of Opitutia bacterium. Classification (GTDB taxonomy): domain Bacteria; phylum Verrucomicrobiota; class Verrucomicrobiia; order Opitutales; family Seribacteraceae; genus Seribacter. The sequence goes on along the minus strand of JAYOII010000065.1, from coordinate 2,046 downwards.
CTCGTACGGCAAGGGCAAGATCTTCTATTCCAATTTCGGCCACAACAAGGCAACTTGGTGGACTCCATATATTTTGCAGCATTTCTTGGACGGTATCCAATGGGCCTTGGGCGACTTGGATGGTCCTTCCGAATCCATTCCGCAATCAAGAAATTTAAATTAGCCTTACCGTATTACTTAACCTCACAATTATTATCCATATGAAAGAACAACAAATCGTCACGCGCAGAAGTTTTATTGGTTCCACCGCCTTGGCCGGTGCCGCCGCAACCTTTCCTTACGTTGCCAAGGGGAATGATCTCAAGAGCGATACCATCCGGGTTGCCGCCATTGGACTAGGTGGAAGGGGCTCCGGGGCAATTGATCAAATCCTCAGCGCGCCCAAAGACTTGGAGAAAAGCAAGGGAATCAAATGCAACACCAAGCTGGTGGCTGTGGCCGATGCTTTTGCCGAAGGGGCGAGCGTTCAAAAGAGAATCGCAGGTTTCAAGAAGAAGTTCGGCGATGACCAGGTGGACGTGGAAGGTAAGATTTTCAACGGGTTGGATGCTTACAAGCAGGCGATTGACAGCGGCGTGGACATGGTCGTCATCGCAACTCCTCCCGGCTTCAAACCCCAACAATTCGAGTACGCCATCAACCAAGGCAAGAAGGTCTTCATGGAAAAACCCGTCGCTGCCGACGTCACGGGCGTAAACCGGGTTTTGGCCTCAGCCAAAAAGGCTAAGGAAAAAGGGTTGTCGGTAGGCGTTGGCTTGCAGCGTCGGCACGAAGAGCGATACATCGATTGCGTCAAGCGGCTTCAGGACGGTGCGATCGGAGACATCAACCTTTTGCGAGTCTACTGGAATGGAGGTGGCATTTGGCACCGGGCCAAGCAAGACGGCATGACCGAAATGGAATACCAAGTGAACAATTGGTACCACTTTACCTGGGCATCCGGAGACCAGATTTGCGAGCAACACATTCACAATTTGGACGTCGGTTGTTGGATCAAAGGCATGTATCCCGTCAAGGCAAACGGCATGGGCGGTTCGGAGATGCGAATGGGAGGCGACCGCTCTCTTTCCCAGATCTTCGATCATACCTTCGTCGAATACACCTTTGAGGACGGCACCAAGATGTACAGTCAGGGGCGCCACTTGAAGGGTGGATGGAGTCACGTAGCGGAGTATGCGCACGGATCGAAAGGCACCTCGAAGGTCGCTTCTTTCATAGAACCCTTCGAAGGTCACGGAGATCCCATGAGGATTCGCGGTGCCGGTGGTGGTCACTATCAGGAGCAAAAGGACTTGATCGAGAACCTTCACAAGGGAGGTTATTACAACGAGGCTGAGTACGGAGCCATGAGTACCTTTACGGCAATCCTCGGGCGGGAAGCGTGCTACTCGGGCAAGGAAATCGATGCCGCCCACCTTCTCAAGAATGGAAGAGATTATGCTCCTGGAATAGACGACTACACCTACCAGACCAAGCCCCCGATCGTTCCTGATGCCAATGGGCATTATCCGGTTCCTGCCCCAGGAAAGTACAACCCCTTCGCCTGATTGGTTGGTTCATCGTTACAAGTCGATTTGAGGAAATATTCGGCTTGTGCATGATCAGCGGTTTTGCGCTGCCTTGACCTTCCGGAAATCCGGAAGCAAAGGGTTTTTTTGCGAAAATCAAACTACACTTGCCGATGCTCTTTCCTTGATTGCACGTATCATGACGTTCAAAAATTTGAAATGATCCTATCCGATTCATCCATTTTATCCGCTATTGACGAGGGCGACATTGTGATCGAGCCTTACGATCGTTCATGCTTGGGGACGAACAGTTACGACGTTCACTTGTCCCCTTTTCTAGCTTGCTACGTGGACGAGGTAATTGATGCCAAAAAGCACAACCAAGTGGACAGGTTTCAGATTCCCGAAGTGGGCATTGTTCTAGAGCCGGGCAGGACTTATTTGGGGTCGACCGTCGAATACACCGAAACCCGACGTTACGTGCCTTTCCTCGAAGGGAAGTCGAGTGTCGGCAGGTTGGGCATTGACATCCATGCGA
>JAYOII010000064.1:0-11537 GCA_038118685.1 Opitutia bacterium | reverse complement strand
CGACGTTTGCGACAAACGGGCCCGCGAGGCCATGGGAAAACTTCTCCCCACCGCCGAGAAGCTCAAGGTGAAGCTGAACGTGGAAAATATTTTTTTTAACGGTTACCTGTTATCTCCCGAGGAAATGAACGACTTCGTCGACCCCTTCGGCAGCGAGTACCTGAACGTACACTTCGACACCGGCAACATCATGTTGTTCCAGTTCCCGGAGCATTGGATTCCCCAGCTCGGCAAACGCATTCAGAACGTTCACCTCAAGGAGTTCTCCAAGAAGGGCACCGATCATTCGCTGGAATGCTTCCGTCCCCTTCTCGACGGTACCACCAACTGGCCCGCAGTGATCGAGGCATTCGATAAATCGGGTTACGACGGCTACCTGACCTTCGAGTACTTCCATCCTTACCCCCATTATCCGGAAGCCCTCATTTACCAGACCGCCGATTCCCTCGACCGTATGCTGGGCATCCGTTCCTAGCAAGGACCGCACGATCCCTCTTGCTCTCCCCTTTATGACCGATTCCTTCCCGAGTTTTGACCTCAAGCAGGTTGATTTTCGCGTTCTTCCGATGCGGACGCGTTTCCCTTTCAAATACGGAATCGCCAGCCTGACCGCCCTCCCCCACCTCGTTCTCAAAGTCGAAACCGAGGTCGAGGGAGCGCCTGCGGCAGGAATTGCGTCCGAGGGTTTGCCTCCGAAGTGGTTCACCAAGAATCCGGACACTACTTTCGAGGAGGATCTGCCTGCCATGCTCGAAGTAATCGGGCAGGCGGCAGAGCTTGCTCTTGCGGCGCCACCTTCCTCCTTTTTCGAACTTTGGTTGAAGATCCATGAGGCTCAATCCGCATGGGCATGCGAAGCGGGACACCCTCCCCTTCTGGCCAACTTGGGGGTTAGTTTGATCGAAAGGGCTCTGATCGATGCGCTTTGTCGTCACCTGGGTTCCACCCTCCACACGGTCCTCGGGGAAAACCGGTTGGGGCTTCGCCTGGGTGAGATTCGGCCTGAACTCTCCGGGATCGAACCTTCCGCCTGTTTGCCTTCCCGTCCTTTGCCTTCCGTCCGGGTACGCCATACCATCGGCTTGGGTGATCCCCTGACCCCGGCCGACGCAAACGACGAAAACCGGGCCGACGATTCTCTGCCTTTGGATCTTGAGTCCTGTATCCGGGCTTACGGGTTGACCCATTTCAAAATCAAAGTTTGCGGGAACTTGGATCTCGATCTGCCCCGCTTGGAAGCGTTGGCCGAACTACTCGGACCCCAGGCCTTGTTCACGCTCGACGGCAACGAGCAGTATTCGAGCATCAACGCTTTTAAGACGCACTGGGAAACTTGGCGGGAGAACGAAAAAATTCGCGCCCTCCTTGATTCCGGCCTTTTGATGATCGAGCAACCCGCCCACCGGGACGAGACCTTTGCCTCGAACGTCGCCTCCGAGTTCGCGGATTGGCCTGATCGCCCGGCCTTCATTATCGATGAGGCTGACGGCGCCATCGATTCCCTTCCCCAAGCCCTTGCCTTGGGCTATGACGGGGTGAGTCACAAAAATTGCAAGGGAATCGTCAAGGGGATTGCCAACGCTGCGAGTCTTGCCCGCGAGCGGCAAAAAAGAGAACGCCCCGTTTATCTTTCCGGAGAGGATTTGGCCAACGTCGGTCCCATCGCCCTGTTTCAGGATTTGGCCATGATGGCTGCCTTGGGTATCGAACACGTCGAGCGCAACGGGCACCATTATTTCAAAGGTTTGTCGGCTTGGCCCGACTCGGCCCAAGCAAGCATGCTGCAGAACCATGGCGATCTATACCGCATCCATCCGGAGGGCTTTCCGACTCTGGGGATCAAAGACGGGGCGCTTGATCTTTCTTCTCTGAATGCGGCGCCTTTCGGGCCGAGCGAACGGCTTGACGTCTCCGCTCTTGAACGCGTAGATCCGAATGATTCGAAAGGCTTCCTACGCGCCGGCATGGCATGCGACTAAGCACCTTCCTCTCCTGAGAAAATATCAAAAGTCTCTTGTTTGACAGGTTGACTCGCGTGCAAGGCGAATCCAAGGTGCTGATATATGTTATTGTGCATAATATGAAGCTTCTGCACGCATTTGTTATGGTACTCCTTTTTGGGGGGGCGGTTGGGCTGGCTAAGGCCGACTTGGCGAGGATCGAGTTTTTTGAGAAGAAGGTTCGTCCGGCTTTGGTCAAGCATTGTTACGAATGCCATTCGTCCAAGTCGGAAAAGGTCAAAGGAGGTCTTTTGTTGGATTCCAAACCAGGTATTCGCAATGGGGGGGATTTAGGCCCGGCCGTCGTGCCCGGGGATTTGAAAAAAAGCCTGCTTGTCGAAGCGATCCACTGGAAAAACGAAGATTTGCAGATGCCCCCTAAGAAGAAACTTCCCACAGACGTCATCAAGGTCTTTGAGAACTGGGTCAGGATGGGCGCCCCTGACCCACGGACGGGCCAAACTGTGGTCAAGGATGAGATCGACGTTGAGAAGGGAAAGAAATTTTGGTCCTTTCGGCCGCTTGAACGTTCGGAACCCAAATTGCGTGACCGCAAGTGGGCCCGCACGCCAATCGACCGATTTGTCAAAGCGGGCTTGGAGACGAAAGGTTTGAGGCCGGCTCCGGATGCGGACAAGGCAACCTTGATCCGCAGAGTGTTCTTCGACCTGACCGGTTTGCCACCCAGTCCCGACCAACTTGAAGGGTTTCTTGCCAATAACGAGCCGGATGCTTACGAGCAGGTAGTCGATCGCTTGCTTGCGAGTCCCCAGTTCGGGGTACGCTGGGGAAGGCGTTGGTTGGACGTCGCCCGATATGCGGAGAGCAATGGCATGGAAAGAAACGCAGCGTTTCCTTACGCTTGGAGGTTCAGGGATTACGTCGTCGAGTCGTTCAACGAGGATAAGCCTTTTGATCAGTTTATTCGGGAACAGGTGGCGGGGGATTTGCTTCCCGGAGAGCCTAGCGATGACCGTCTGGTGGCCACGGGCTTTCTAGCCATGGGTCCGAAGTCGCTCAACAACCGAAACGTGGCGGAATTCAAGATGGATCTCGTGGACGAGCAGATTGACGTGACCACTCGCGCTTTCATGGGTCTGACGGTCGCATGCGCCCGTTGCCACGATCATAAGTTCGATCCCATCCCAACCGAGGACTACTATTCCATGGCGGGAATTTTCAAGAGTACCCAAGCCCTCTTCGGTGGAAGTGGAAGTGGGGTTCGGCAGACGACCAGGTTAATCGAGCTCCAGGATGGCAGAAAGGAACCGGTCGAGCAGAAGACGGACTATGCAAAACTAATTGCTGAAAACCAAGCCGAACTGAAATCCCTGAACAAGAAGGTCGCGGGTCTCAAGAAAGAATTGAAAGGGAAATACAAGGAGGACCCGATTTACAAGGGGATCATTTCCAAGATCAAAAAGACACAGAATGAATTGAAGAAAAACCGGGCGAGGTTGACGAAATCAAAAAAGCAGACGGGGCCTTTGGCAATGGGAGTACGGGAGGGTAAACCCGAGGACGCCAAGGTTCATATTCGTGGAAACGTAACGACCCTCGGCAGGGTAATTCCCCGTGGGTTTCCACAGGTTTTTGATTTTTCCAGTGTGCAAATCGATTCCTCTCAGAGTGGCCGTCTGCAACTTGCCGAATGGATTGCAGATCCCGCCAATCCCTTGACTCCGAGAGTCTTTGCCAACCGAGTATGGCATCACCTCTTTGGCCGTGGGATCGTGAGCACGGTGGACAACTTCGGGGAAACCGGAGAAAGACCGAGCAACTTGCCCTTGCTGGATCATCTTGCCACCCGATTCGTGGAGGACGGATGGTCCGTCAAGAAACTTGTTCGGGAAGTCGTTCTATCGCGCGCATACCAAATGAGTTCGGCTCATGATCCGGCCAATGCAAAGATTGATCCCGACAATGCGCTTTTCTGGAAAATGAACCAACGCAGGCTGGATGCGGAGAGTATGCGCGACGCCATGCTTGCGGTATCCGGTCGTCTGGTTTTAAGTCCGGCAGAAGGTTCGCCCGTCGAAAAGATGGACGGAAACATCGGGCGCAATCCCAAGCAACTGGAGGAACTCAGAAAGGCCGAACTCGACAACCGGAGCATTTACCTGCCCGTGGCAAGGCAGGCGATTCCGGAAGTCCTAAAGACCTTTGACTTTGCCGAACCGAGTATCATTGTGGGCCGGCGGGACGTGACCACGGTACCCACGCAGGCGCTCTTTTTGCTCAATAGTGATTTTGTGATCGCTCAGGCGAAGGCATTGGCCGAAGGGCTTGCGGAAGTGAGGAAAGAAGATCGAATCGATCGGTCATTCAGGCTTCTCTTTGCCCGGCCGCCCACCTCGGTAGAAAAGATACGGACCCGATCCTTTCTTGAGGATTGCATAAAATACGAGGACTCCGAATTGCAGGCATGGACGACCTTGTGCCAAGCTCTTTTGGCGAGCGCTGAATTCAGATACCTGAACTAAAAAATGAAAATCGAAGAAATAAACTTTTCCAGACGGCATGCGTTGCAGGCCATGAGCACCGGTTTCGGATACCTTGCCTTCTCGGGTCTAAGCACGATGGCTACTCAGACTTACCGAAACCCCCTTGATCCAAAGAGTCCCCATTTTGCACCGAGGGCCAAGCGGGTGATTTTTGCCTGTATGCGCGGAGGTCCTTCCCATGTCGACACTTTTGATTACAAGCCGGCTTTGGCCAAAGATGACGGGAAAAAACTGAAGGAGTTCGGCTCCCGAAAACTCTTGCAGTCTCCTTGGAAGTTTAACAAGCACGGACAAAGCGGGCTGGAAATCTCCGAACTTTACCCTCAGCTCGCCAAGCACGCGGACAAACTTTGCGTTCTCAACGGGATGTACGCCGACATACCCAACCACCCGCAATGCTTCGTGCAGTTGCATACGGGGAGTTTTCAGTTTGTGCGTCCCAGTCTCGGTTCTTGGGCCTTGTACGGATTGGGAACGGAGAATCAGAACTTACCCGGTTTCGTAACCATCAACCCACCTTCCCGAGTGGGGGGAGCCCAGAACTACGGGAATGCCTTTTTGCCAGCTATTTATCAGGGTTCACGGGTTGGCTCGCTCGGTCAGTCTCTCAAGGATGCGAAGATCGAGAACTTGGGGAACAAGCGACTGAGCGAAATGGAACAACGCAAGCAACTGGACTTTATCCAATCGATGAATCGTGACTTCAAGGCTCGGGAGCAGGAGGATTCTCAAATAGAGGGTGTGATCCAAAGCTACGAGCTTGCCTTCCGCATGCAATCCGCTCTTCCGGAAGTCATGGGTTTGAAGGGAGAAAAACAATCCACCCTTGAGAACTACGGAATAGGAAAGCCCAAGACCGATGGTTTCGGCCGACAGTGCCTGATGGCCCGCAGGTTGGTGGAGAAAGGGGTTCGCTTCGTGGAGATCACCCATTCGTCTTGGGATCAGCACGGCAGTCTTAGGCAAAAGCTTGGAGACAATTGCATGGCAACCGACCGACCTCTTGCCGCCCTTCTTGCCGACTTGGAACAACGTAACCTGCTCGAAGATACCCTTGTGGTCTGGGGCGGTGAATTCGGGCGTACCCCCCATATTAAGAAAGCCGACGGGCGGGATCACAACTCAACCGGTTTCACTTTTTGGATGGCTGGAGGAGGCGTAAAGGGCGGGATGCGCCATGGGGCTACGGACGAGCATGGAATCAAGGCGGTCGAGGACCGTATGCATTTTCATGACTTGCATGCCACCATTCTCCACTTGCTCGGTTTGGATCACGAGAAGTTGACCTATACCTATGCGGGCCGGGAGTTTCGTCTGACCGACGTTTATGGCAAAGTGGCCAAGAAGATATTGGCCTGAGATAAGCAAGACCTTTCCTTTGTTCCGTTTGGGAGTCAAAGCAGTCCGTCGTTGACAAATTTTTTCATTGGGGAGCAATGTACCCCTCTCCAGGTAACCGCCCTTTCACCACTCAACACTTACTATGAAAAAACTTAGCCCCATTCTGTTCTTATGTCTTGCTTGCGTTTCTTTCCTGCAAGCCGAGCGTCTGGTCCTCGTTTCCGCATCGTATGGGAAAAACATACTGGCGATCACCGACGCCGCCGGCAAAGTGCTTTGGTCTCACAAAACAGGTGGACCGCAACGCGGTCACACGGGCCATCATGACGTGCACTTGCTTCCCAACGGAAACATCCTTTTTCACGATACTTGGACGACGCTCAAGGAGATTACCTTGGACAAGAAGGTGGTGTGGGAATACGACTGCGCCAACAGCAACGGCAACCAGGGCAAGCGGGTGGACGTGCATGCCTTTGCTCGACTGCCGAACGGCAACACCCGCATTGTGGAGAGCAAAGTCGGACGCGTGATCGAAGTGGACAAGAGGGGCAAGTTGGTCCATTCCTTCCCTCTCAAACCGGGCGGGACGACGAGTTCGCGCTGGGCTCGGTCAACGCCAAAGGGAACCTATCTCGTTTGCTCGGAACAACCGGGCGTGGTCACGGAGTATGACGTGAAGAATGGAAAAGTGGTCTGGGATTATCTCATCAAGACCCGTGTCTACGGGGCCATGCGTCTGAAGAACGGAAATACCCTGATCGCCTCGGGCAGTGGTAACAGCGTGGTCGAAGTTACCCCGGACAAGAAGGTGGTCTGGGAAATCAAGGGCAAGGTTCCGGGAACGGAGGTCAACCTCAAGTGGATGACTTGCTTGCAGGAGCGGGAGAACGGAAATTTCATCGTGGGCAATTGCCATGCAGGCCCCGAAAACCCGCAAATCTTCGAGATCACCCGCGACAAGAAAATCGTTTGGGAATTCAACGAGTTCGAGCTCGTCGGCAACGGCTTGGCCTGCTGGCAAGTTCTCGAGGGCAAGCAGTCCGCCATGTTGCTCAAGAAACTCAAAGCCCTCAAGTGAAGATGACCGGAAAGCTGCTGCCCTTTTTCTTTGTCTTTGCCTTCGTCTGCTTGGGGCATGCCAAGGAAAAGCCAACCAACTTTGTGGTCTTCCTGACCGATGACTTGGGCTGGGGAGACCTGGCCTGTTACGGGCACCCGGTGATTCAAACCCCGCATCTCGACAAGTTCGCCAAGCAGGGCATGCGTTTCACCCAAAGCTATTCCGCCTGCGGGGTATGTTCCCCCTCCCGCTCTTCGATCCTCACAGGCAGGACGCCCTACCGCAACGGCGTCTGGCGCTGGATACCGGGAGGACACCAAGTCCACCTCCGAAGCAGCGAGATCACTTCGGCCGAGCTCCTGAAGGAGAAGGGCTACGAGACCTGCCATGTCGGAAAATGGCACCTCAACGGCAAGTTCAACAGCAAGGACCAACCGCAACCCGACGCCCACGGCTTCGACCACTGGATGGCCACCCAGAACAACGCCGCGCCCAACCACCGCAACCCGCGCAACTTCGTACGCAACGGGAAGGAAGTGGGAGAGCTGAAGGGCTATTCCGCACCGTTGGTGGTGGAGGAAGGCATCCGCTGGCTGAAGGAGAAACGCGATCCCGAGAAACCCTTCTTCCTCAACGTCTGGACCCACGAACCCCATCTTCCGATCGAGTCCGATCCCAAGTTCATGGAACTGTACAAGGAGTTCGAGGACGACGGCATCCGCCAGCACCACGGAAACGTTACGCAAATCGATCACGCTTTCGGCAAGCTCATGAAAGCCTTGGACGAGCTGGGGGAAACCGATGACACTTTCGTTATCTTCACTTCCGACAACGGTCCCGAGGGAAATGGCAACAATGGGCGCACTCGCGGTTCCACCGGTGGACTTCGCGAGCGCAAGCGTTCCTCTCACGAGGGCGGTATTCGTGTGCCCGGAATCATCCGTTGGCCCGGTCAGGTGCCTGCAGGCACCACCAACCGGACCCCGATCATAGGATCCGACGTTTTCTCCACCATGCTGGCCATCGCAGGGATTCCCCTGCCTGCCGATCGCACCATAGACGGGGTAGACCTCCGTCCCGTTTTCGCGGAAAAACCGGTCAAGCGGCCCATACCGCTTTATTGGCGCAACCACTTGGCGCGAGACAATGTTCACGTCGCCCTGCGCGACGGCGAATGGAAGATCCTAGGCAGCGCCGCCCTTGACCAGTTCCAGCTCTATCACATCGAGAAGGACTGGCAGGAAAAGAACGACCTCGCCTCCTCCAACCCGAAGAAGCTGGCTGAACTGAAGGAAAAATTGCTCGCGGTGCACGCCCAAGTGGAGAAGGAAGGCCCAAGCGAATGGTGGATGAACGAAGCGCCTCGTCGCAAGCCTAGGAAGCCGAAGAAGTCCGGGCTTCTCCCGGAGGGGAAAGATGAAACCGGCGGAGCCTTCGCCCTCGTCAAAGGTGGCACTGCCTCCAAGCGCAAGGACTCCACGCACCCCCACGCCCTCACGAGCTCAGGCGAGGCCATCGCTCTACGAGAACTACCCGAGCCCGCCACCCGCAAGTTGGTGCTCAGGGCATCCTACAAGTCGCTTGTTTCCGGAAGCACCAAGAACGCGGCCATCGCCTTTGGGGAAAGCCCCAAGAACGACGCCCTGTTCAAGGCAGGCTCGGCCATCGGAATGAACGCTCACGTTCTCTTCCCCGGTTCATGGGAAAACGTTTCAGGGGGTGCCAAGAGTTCCATGCGGGCCAAAAAGGATTCCCGTTTTGACCTCACTTTGTCGGTCGATCTCGCCAAGCGCACCGTCTCCGCCACTATCAACGACCGCACCCTTACCTTTCCTCTGCCGGCAGACGTCAAGCGGATCCGCTTCTTCGGGCCTTACGTGAAAGGGACTAGTTCCGCCTTCTCCCCGATTGAGGTAGTGGAAGCCGAATAGCAACCGACTGAGCTCAAATAGGCATGAAGCCTTGGTCGATCCAAGTCAGGAGGCCTTCTTGGGCGAAGTTTTTCTTCGCTTGGCGAGGAGCTTGCGGAAGAAGCGGCGGATCAAAAGCAAGAGACCGAAGAGAATGAGAAGCCAAGGAGAAAGGGCGATGACGAAGAGAATCAATTCCTTGAAAAAGCTCTTCATGGCGGTGATCGAGCCTGACCAGGACTCCCCCATCTCCTCCCCGAAGGAAAGGGCCTGAGGCGGTTGGTAGTCCTCATCCTCCCGGACGAAGAGCTTCACCGTGGTCATGGAAACCCGGTCCTTGAGCTGGCGCATTCTTCCCTCCAGTCGCTCTATGGTTTCCCTGACTCTGGAGAGTTCGCGTTCAACTTCGAGCACTTCTCCGATCTTGCCGCTTACCTGGTCCAGAACCTCGAGGATCCTTTGTTCCAGTCGCTTCTGGTTGGCCAGGCGGGCGTCCAAATCCACGAACTCGTCCGTGACGTCCTGCGAGTTTTCCTGGACCAATTCGGGTACGCCCAAGTCCTTGACGGCGGCAACGAAGGTCTGATAGTGCCTCACCGGTACACGCAAAACCCATTTGCCCGACCTGCCGTATCCCCGGTTGCCTTGGAAAGTGACAAGCGAATGGTATCCCTCGTACTTTTCCAAAAGGCTCCTAATCTCCTTGTCGAACTCCTCGAAATTAGTCTTTTTCAAGACTAGATGGACATCGGAAGAGTAGATGATCTTTCGTTCCACGGACCGGGCGGCGTCAGCGGCGGAAGCTTCATCTGTTTCGGAAAAGACAAAATCCTCGCTTCCCCTGCCCGGGGCGCTTTTCTCCGCCGTCTGCGAGGCTGCATATGAGTATTCCTTGTCACTCTCCTCGCTTGCTGACCCGCACGCCGCCAAGAAAGTTGCAAAGCATAGGAGGGAGAACAGCAACGGGAAGCGAATTTTCATACCTCGATGGTACTACAAGATGATCCTGCGGGCAAGCCTTGCCGTGAAAGGGCATTCCCCTGAAAATCTTTCTTCTCTTGTCGTCGTGTCTTCGGCTTTGTCTCCTGCCTTCTTGAGCACTAAAAGAGACCGAGAATTGGAAACACGGAGAAGCCATGAGGAAAACGCATGCTTTGGGAGAATGCTCAAGGCCGTCGGTCAGCCGGATGAGGAAATTACGGAGCGGACCGGTTTCGATCACGGAGGCATGGTTTCCCCGGCCTTTCCTTCCTTGCCTTGGTTCGTACAAAACAAAACCACCGACAGCCTCTCGGCCCGAGTCCGTCCGTCTTCTTTCATGCCAACTTCGCCTTGCGGTTCAATGCGGTAAAGTTCTTGCCACGGGAGGGGTCAAATGGTATTTATGACCGCTTTCCTTCATTTTTTTACCCCGCTATTCATCATGTCAGAATTAAGTGATCTTACAATTCAAGTTACTCCTCGCGAGCAGACCGGTCGTCAGGCTTGTAAAAAACTCCGCTCCGCAGGCAGGATTCCAGCCGTCTTGTATGGCAAGGAATTCAATCAGTCTTATTCACTCGATGATCGAGAAATGCGTACTCTCCTCCGCAAGGCTTCGGGCACCACTTCCTTGCTTCGCCTTTTGGGAGAGAAAGGTGAAGACGAATTGGTCCTGATCAAGGAAATGCAAACCGATCCCATCAAGAATTCGATTTTGCACATTGATTTCGTCCAAGTCGCCCGTGGCGAGGATTTGCAGACCAAGGTACCCCTCGTACTCTCGGGAGAAGCCGAAGGAGTCAAGACGCAGGGTGGAATTTTGGAAGTATTGGCAAATGAAATTGAAGTCAAGTGCCGCCCCAGCAATCTTCCTTCCCAAGTTGACTTGGATATTTCGCAACTCGAACTCGGAGGCAATCTCCAGATTGCTGACCTTCCTGATTTGGAAGGGGTTGCCTATGTCGCTGAGCCCAAAACACTTCTTGTTTCTTGCGTCGGCAGCGCCGAAGGTCGTTCTTCTGCGGGTGGAGAAGAAGAGCAAGGAGAAGTTGTTGAGGGCGAGCAATCCGAGAGCGATTCTTCATCAGAAGAGGATGGCGATGAAGGCGAAAAGGCTGAGGAATAATATGTTTTTTGTCGAACGTGGAGAGAGTTGCTATAATCGGATTGGGCAATCCGGGGACGAAGTATCATCGGACTCGCCACAATTTGGGCTTTTGGCTTGTTGACGAATTGGCCCAACGCGAAAAAGCAATCTTCAAGGCCAATAAGCAGTATCACGCCGAAGTTGCGCAAATGCCCAGAAACGAAAGTAAGGTTTTACTTGTCAAACCAATGAATTACATGAACGAAAGCGGAAAATTTTTGTCTCCTCTGCTTTCCTATTTCAAGTGTTCCGCAGATCATGCGATCGTGGTTCATGACGAGATAGCTTTTCCCTTGGGAGAGGTCAAGGTATCGCGAAACAAGGGTGCCGGTGGACACAATGGCGTGAAGAGCGTCATTTCATCAATCGGTTCGGAGTTCACCCGTTTCCGGGTTGGCATCGGAATGAAACCCAACCCCGAAGTCAATCTTGCTGACTTCGTTCTTTCCAAGCTCAGTTTGTCGGAATGGTCCTTTCTTCAAGAGCGGAAGGATTACCTTTGCCAGGCACTCTTGAATCTCCTTGATGATGGCGTTGACATAGCCATGAATCTTATCAATCAAACAAATCGATCACCGAAACCCTCATGAACAA
>JAYOII010000063.1:4719-11548 GCA_038118685.1 Opitutia bacterium | reverse complement strand
TGATGCGACTGAAGTAAAGCCTGGACGAATTCTTTGAAAAGGTCGAAGTCGTCACCTCGGAACTGATTGCCGGAACCAGTTCGGAAAGATCAAGGCAAATTGCAGGAGAACTTCATGCAATCCGCAGGGAAACGACTCAAAAGCTCATCGCGGACGAATTGGCGGCCGATGAATCTTTCGTCATTTTCCAAAGACAACTTCACACGGCTCAGCAATTGGTGAACGAAGCACTCCGGAAAGAAGCCTTGCATTCGAACGTCGGAGATGAAAGGCAGTTGAACAAAGAAGGCTAAAATTGAAAAGTCCAACCAAGCTTGGCGATGGACTCGGTTCGGAAGCTCCTGAAGCGCCCTTGCTCACGATCATATCCCTTGTTGAATACGACGAACAAATCGCTCCCGGGCCGGACAATATAGCGTATCCGATTGTTCAAGCCCATGCGCTTGGAAAGGTTGTCATATTGAGTCACGCTGTTGAAAGACAGTTGGGTGGTGGGGGTTAAGCGAATACCCAGATAACCGGTCCAAGCCTCGAAATTGCCCACCGGCATGTTTGCATCGGTGAGGTCGCTTCCCAACTCCAGTTGACCAAAACGGTTGGGTCGATAAACGAGCTCGCTTTCGACTTTCAACGCTCGCCCGGCGTAGTAGCTTGGCGCTGCTCGCCCACTCGAGTTCGAATTCGACTTGACGGTATTCTCCGACCGCAATCTCGATGCCATTCACGATCTCGAAGGGTGAGACGAGAATCTCCCGTTCAAACTCAATCGAAAAGTCAAAACGGTCCCCTTCATGCGTTCTCACCTCGATCAGCTTGAGGTTGATCTCCTCGGTGTCCAACCCCCCGTCCAGAAGATCGTAACGGGAATAAGCGGCTCCCATCGTAAGGTCGTCAATGAGCGGATGATCCTCCAGTTTGAAGGAATAGGAGGAATGAAAAGAGCCGGAACGCCCTCCCCTCCGGCGCACGAAACCAAGGGCGGGCTCGAAGTCCTCCCCCGTGTGAAGCCAATGAGCTCCCATGCGCCAAGGATAGTTCGGAAAGGAAAACCAACTGCCGAAGGTTTCGTCCGTTCCCTGGATTCCGTCCTGCGTGGACATGACGAAACTGTGCAAGGATACGCTTTTCCCGTCCCACCAGTCACTGCTTCTCAAGTCGAGGTCGACCCCGGCCAACCGGTTTTCGACGTCCGCCTGAGGATCTCCCTCCGTAAAAACAGCGCCCACTTTGGATTCCTCGAGAAGATCATAAGTGAACCGTCCTGCGTAGACGTCACCGTCACCGATTTCTCCGTCGTCAAGTTTCATCCCCAGCATGCCGATTCCCAAGGGGCCCTGCCGGCCGCTGATTTTCAAGCCACCCTCGAGATCAATCATTTGGCCGCTTTCGGAAAGACCGATGGTGCGGGAGTGGAAGGCACGGGGCGCCTTTGCCGGACCAAACGAAAATTGATCCGCACCCTTGAGAAAAAAATCCCTCTTTTCGGGGAAGAAGAGCGGAAAACGGGTGAGGTTCACCCGTCTCTGATCGGTTTCGGTCTCCGCAAAGTCCGTATTTACGGTCAAAGTGGCGCTCAGACTGGGTGTCCATTGATAAAACAGGTCGAACCCGCTTTCGAAATCAAAATCGTCCGTGCCGCCGGACGAGATGAACTTCGCGGAAGCAAAAGGCTTCAGGTCAATGCCTTTTCCAGTCTCCAAATTTTCCATGCCTTGGACGAAACCGGTTTCTTCGATGGAAAACCATTGCCTTTCACGAGCGAAACCAATCCACCTGGAACGCTCCTGGTTTCTTGCCTGCCACCTGCCGAAGTCGATCCCCCATGAATCCGAATCCGTGTCAAAAGGGATGCTCCGAAAAGGAATGGCGAATTCCGCCGTCCACCCCAAGTCATCGGTCTTCGCTTTGACATCCCAGATCACGTCCCAATCCATGTTCGGCTTGCTGATATCGGAATTGATCAGACCTTCGCCCTTGGCCCCATTTGCATTCGACCGAAAGTAATACCCCTCGCGTCCACGGCGGTACGGATCAAGAAGAACAAAAAAATAATCGTCCCCCTTTACGGTCGCATCGCGTTGCATGACTTTGGCTGCAATTTTGTTTGGCTGAGAATCAAAACAACGTACCCCGATGAATAAATTTCGTTCATCCCGGCAAACGCGTACTTCGGTCTTTTCGCTTGCGGGTTGACCCTCGTTCGGTTGCCGTTGGACGAAGTCCTTTGCAACCGGCGCGGTCAACCAGCAAGAATCGCTCAGGTTTCCATCGATCACGGGAGCGCGTTCGACCTTTCGGATGAAAAGAGATGCGTTTTGGGAAGCGGAGGAAGGAACATCGGCAAAAGAAACGAGCATGCCCACGGATAAAACAATCCATGAAAAAAGGATTTTTCTCAAAACCGACATGCTTTTTTGACCGACCAACATCCCATTTGATTGACCGATTGAAAGGCCAAAGGGACAAAAAGATCTCAGTTACGTTTGAACAAAACGCTCAAAGTCAGCCAGTTCGACCCGACTGCCAACGACCAAAGGCGTTCTTTGGTGAATACTCGTTGGTTCAATATCGAGAATCCTTTTTCCGCCATCAATTGCCGTTCCGCCAGCTTGTTCCGCAAGAAAAGCAACCGGGTTGGCTTCGTAAAGCAGGCGGAGCTTTCCTTCCTTGTTATCCTCCGTAGGCGGGTAAAGAAAGACTCCGCCTTTGAGAAGAGTACGATGGAAGTCGGCCACCATCGAACCAATGTAACGGGAGGCGTATTTTCTCCCCAGCACTCCCGAACGCAAACGGTCGATATAGTCTCCGTAACGGGAGGGGAAACCATCGCGATAGGCTTCGTTCACGGAATAATATTTTCCTTGCTCGGGCATGGTCATATTGGGGTGACTCAAAACATAAGCTCCGATCGCGGGGTCCAAGGTAAAGCCGTGAACACCATCCCCCGCGCTGTATACCAAGATGGTCGATGATCCGTACACGACGTATCCGGCGGCCACTTGCTTGCTGCCGGGTTGCAAAACCCATTGTTCGGGGTTGTCCATGGCCACCTCGTCGGGTTTTCGCAAGATTGAAAAAGTCGTGCCCACGCTTACGTTGACGTCGATATTGGATGAACCGTCCAGAGGATCGAATACCACGGCATACTTCGCCTCGTCCGAACCTTTGTGTACAAGCATCGGTTCTTCGTTTTCCTCCGAAGCAAGCACACCTATGCTCTCACGAGCACTGAGACAATGAACCAAAGCTTCATTGGAAATGACGTCCAACTTCTGCTGAATTTCGCCTTGTACGTTGATCTCTCCATGCTCACCGAGAACATCGTTTAGACCAGCTCTTCGGACCTCCGCTTGGATCATTTTCGTGGCCAAGGTAATGCCTGAAAGAAGAAAGGAAAATTCACCGGAAGCTCCGGGGAAGCGCTTTTGTTCGCGTATTATATGCTGCTGCGCGGTAATGATGGATGAGCTATTCTCGGCCATGGGGAATAATTTGATTATGGTTTGGATTTGGGTAAAGATTGGTTCCTAACACGGATGAGAATCAAGACAAAGTAATATAGTGGGATCAAATGGAACTTAAAAGACAGGTTGACTCGACTCAAGCATCGTCCGTCCTTAACAATCAAAAAATGAAAGCGAATCCCCCATGTTCATGGGCTCCCATGGACGACGCCCTTTACCGGACCTACCATGACGAGGAATGGGGCGTCCCCGAATATGACGACAGGCAACTCTTCGAGAAACTTGTGTTGGATGGCTTCCAAGCCGGACTCTCCTGGCGTACCATTCTATACAAAAGAGAATCCTTCCGTACGGCATTCGACAAGTTTTCCCCTGAGAAAATCGCTGATTATGGTGAAGCAGACGTGAAGCGCTTGCTCCAAGACCGCTCCATCGTTCGCTCGGAATCAAAAATCCGGGCCACCATGAGCAATGCCCGTTGTTACCTCAAGATCATGGAAACGGGCAAAGGAGCCTTTTCCAATTACCTTTGGGGTTTCGTAAATGGGAACCCAATAGTCGAATCAATTGAATGTTACAAGGAACACCCGGGGCAGTCAGCCGAAAGCGAATCCCTCTCCAAGGATTTGAAAGCCAAAGGCTTCAAGTTTTGCGGACCGGTCATCACATACGCATTCATGCAAGCGGTAGGAATGGTCAACGGACATGAGATCAACTGCCCGAGATGGCGAGAGGTTCAAGCGCTTGCCCGCTAGTCCTTGGGGCGGGAATCAAGTCAAGGGAAGTGGTTTCCCGTCACATATCCGGAAGGGACGACCCTGTTGATCATGAAGTTCCATGCCGTAATCAATACCCATTGCCTTGTAAACGGTGGCATGAACGTCGGCGGGCGTACAGGGATCGGATCCGGGTTCGGCTCCCTTGGCATCGCTCGAACCATAAACCTGTCCGCCCCGAATCCCTCCGCCGGCAAGAACCAAGGAATAAACACCGGGGTGATGATCCCGTCCTCCGTTGCCATTGATCTTCGGGGTACGCCCGAAATCAGTCAGGAAGACGACAAGGGTTTCGTCAAGCATGCCGCGCATTTCCAGATCGGTCAGAAGTGCGGAAGCCGCACGGTCGAAAACGGGAAGGAGACGGTTTTTCATCTTCGGGAAATGATCGCGGTGGGTATCCCAATTGTCTCCCCCTCCGCCGGCCAAGTCACTGGCTGAACAAACCGCTTGAACTACGGGAACTCCGGCTTCCACCAACCGACGTGAAAGAAGAAGGCTTTGCCCTCCCATATGGTCACCGTACATGGCCCGTATTCGTGGGTCTTCGCTTTCCAAGTCATAGGCCTTGCGAACCGGCGAACCAAGAAGAATGTCGGAAGCCATTCGCCTGTAATGATCAAGCTGGTCGTAAGCGGTTTCATGGCCAACTCTCCAAGCAAGGGTACCTTCAAGCTGTTCGAGAAGCTCGTTCCGGTTGCCCACTCTCTTTTCAGACAAGTTGAGCTTGAGGTTCAATTCCTTGTCCGAATAGCGGTTGACTCCGGCATAGGCCTTCCCCGCAGGCGTACGAAGCAGCACGGGATCATGTTTGGCACCCAACCATCCGGCTCCTTCACCCGCCATCTGTTTTCCATTGTCGTACATCGAGTAGGGCATGCGGATCGCAGCCGGTGTCCCCACCGCCGGGTTGTGAAAGTAAGAGAGCATCGAGGTCAGGGAGGGGCGATTGTTTCGCCCCTTTGCCTTTATGCCCTGGACGGGATCATGCCCCGTCAAGCTAACGTACATTCCCTGTTGGTGACCGCCCTGCTTATGATGAACGGATCGGATAACCGCCAATTTTTCGGAGTGCTTGGCAAGGAGAGGAATATGTTCGCAAAATTGCATTCCGGGGGTAGCCGTTTGGATCGGTTTGAACTCTCCTCGAAAATCGACCGGCGCCTCGGGTTTGGGGTCGAAGGACTCGTAATGGCTCATTCCTCCCCAAGTGTAGATGATGATGCAAGCCTTGGCTTTGCCGGTCAAGGATCCCGAAGATGCACGGGCTTTCAGAAAGGTCGGCAAGGTCAATCCGGCCAAAGCTATTCCGGATTGAAGAAATTTCCGCCGCGAGTGATTAATACTCAACATCTTGGCTTACCTTTGGCTGGAAAAAGCAAAGAAGTCGAAGCTTTTCACGCGGTGGAACCAATTTAGCTTCCTGGAATAACCCCGTTGGAATCCTCTTTGGTGGTCACGAAATGGCCGAGGGGTTTGTCGCTCAAGTCAGTGATTAACCAAACGGCTTTCGAATAAGTGTTTTGGTCACGTTTTCCACCCGCTGAAATTTCTCCATACAGCTTTTGTCCTCCTCCATAGTCAATCCAGACCAGTTTGACCGGATTCTTTGCTTTGTTAAGGAAGGTGACCTGAACGGGAGAGCCGGGGACCGACTTGGTGGGCGGAGACTCCGAGCCCCCATAGGGCAACCACTTCATCGGAACTCTCGGTTTTGGCGGGGGTGGCTTGGGGGCTTCGGCCGCCAATTTCTTAAGATCCAACCCACGTGAAATCACCAGTTGCGGAAGGGCATTCTGCAGTTTTTCAAATCCGATATCGGACACTTTCGTCTTCCATAGGTAGATTTTTTTTAATTTTTTCAGACCGGTCAAATGCTCGAGTCCCTTGTCGGAAACTTGGGTCTGGTACAAATTCAGGTATTCCAATTCTTTCAATTCCGAGAGATGTTCGAGGCCGGAATCGGCAACCTCGGTTCTTTCCAAGTGAAGCCTCCTCAAAGACGAAAGGCCCTTCAAGTGAGCAAGTCCGGAACTGGTTATTTTGGTATCCCTCAGGTTCAAGGACATGACGTCACCCAATCCTTTCAAGGTCTTGAGTCCTTCATCCGAAAGCAAGTCTCTCCCCCGAAGATGAAACGCAACCTCCCAACCTCCGTCGGACGTGGGCAGAACCACACCACCGACTTTTTCCACTGCCAGCACGGCGGGTGATTTTTTGCTTTCCGCTGAAACAAACTCGGAGAATGAAACCATGTATACGAGCAGAGTGAATAGAATCCGAAGCAAGCGATCGATAACCATGATCAACTTAAGCCAACCCGAACACACCCTTGGCAACCCAAAAGCGCTGTTCACTTGGCCTTCCTCCAAGGGGAATTGAATTTGCTTTGCAGCGTTCCTTTTAACTCTAGAGTCTTCGTATTCGTTGCTTGTATTTTCCTTCAGAAGTTGAACATCATCCAATTCATATGAAATCCTTTTTTAAGTCTTCACTCTTTTTAGTATGGTTATGGGCAGGTGCTTGGGCGAAAAAACCCAACGTTCTCTTCATCATCTCCGATGACCTGACCTACACCGCCCTGTCCTG
>JAYOII010000063.1:0-4619 GCA_038118685.1 Opitutia bacterium | reverse complement strand
CCCGGTGGAATCGAAAGCGGAGGAGACGGCTCTGACGATCCACTTTCATGGGATGAGAAATACAACAGCAAGGGCCCCGAGTGGCGGGCGCCTGGTGACGGGGAAACCTTGCAAAAAAACCCAGACGGCCAAAGACCGGTTGTCGGAGGAAACACCTTTGTCGTCGTGGAAGCGGATGGAGACGATCTTGTGCATTCGGACGGGAAGACAGCGAAAAAGGCCGTCGAGTTACTTGAGAAATACAAGTCTATGGAAAAACCTTTTTGGCTCGGGGTGGGTTTTGTGCGACCCCATGTTCCCTTCGTAGCTCCAAGAAAATATTACAAGCCTTTCAAACCATACTCCAAAATGGCGCTCCCGGAAAAGTTCCCCGGCAATTGGGATGACATACCGAAAGCCGGAATCAATTATTGTACCAGCGAAAATATGCAGATGGACATAAGGAAGCAAAAGAAAGCGGTGGGGGGATACTATGCTTCGGTCGCTTATCTTGATGCCCAAGTCGGCAAAGTCATGGAAGCACTGGAAAAATCCGGGAAGCGGGACGAAACCATTGTTATTTTCACAAGCGACCACGGTTTTCATCTCGGAGAGCATGATTTCTGGGCAAAGGTCAGCTTGCGAGATGAATCCGCCAAGGTTCCACTGATAATTTCCATTCCCGGCAAAAAGCCGGCCGTCTGTAATTCATTCGTGGAACTGCTCGACCTGTATCCAACCCTTTCAAGCTTATGCGGGTTACCGGAGCAGAGCAGGTTGCAGGGTAAGGACATTTCAAGAATGTTCGATGACCACGAACATCAGATTCGCAAAGAAGCATTTTCCGTGGCTCCTATGAGAACGGGGTTTTTACTTAGAAATGAAAAATGGGCTTACATTCAATACGGTGAAAAGCTACCGGAACAGTTAAAAGGGGGCTTTGAACACGGCAGGAATGGAATCGAACTCTTCGACATGAAGAAGGACCCCAAGCAATTCCATAACTTAGCCGACTCGGAATCCCACCAAGGAATCGTCCGATCCTTTCGAAAAAAACTGAAGGAAAAACTAGCAACCATCCGGACGAACGACCTCTAGGGTGTGAAACTCTTTCTTCTCTACCTGTTCGCTCTCCTCCTATCGGTCCCGATTGGAAGCTTCGCCCAGCTCAAAAACTCCAAACGCTTCAAGGCGGAAACGGTTTTCTCTTGGAACAATCCACCCCAAAAGTGGACGCTCAGGGATCTCCCTCCCACTCTCCGGCACTCTTCGTTCAAAAGTCCAAGCATGAAAATCAAGGTCGGTTATTACGTCTACTTGCCCGAGGAGTACGATTCTCCAAAAGACAAGAACCGAAAATTCCCGGTCGTCTATTGCCTCCATGGCGGACGTCCCGGATCGGAGAAGAAGAGCATCGCGCTGGCCTCGTTCATTCACCACGCGATAGAAACTAAAAAGGTCCAACCCATGATTTACGTTTTTCCCAACGGCGGTCCCATGAGTTGGTACAACTACCCGCAAAAGGAAAATGGGATGGGCGAGGACGTGTTCGTCAAGGAGCTCATTCCTCACGTCGACTCGGCCTACCGCACGCATGCCACGAGGGGCAAGCGGGGACTCGAAGGGTTTTCACAGGGTGGCAGGGGCACGACCCGAATCATGTTCAAATACCCCGAGCTCTTTGGATCGGTGGCTCCCGGAGGATCCGGATATGAACCGGAAGAACGAATAAGAAACAGGGGGGGCGAGGAATCGCCCGGGGTTCGTTTTGATAAAGGCAATGATGCATGGACGCTTGCCAAGGAATATTCTCTCCGAAAAAGCCCGCCGCCCCTCAAGCCTTTGATATGGGTAGGAACCAAAGGATTTAATTACGAGTACAACCTGAAATATTTAAAATACCTTGATTCCCTCGGAATACCCTCCGAAAAGCTGATCGTTCCGGGCGCCCCTCACAGCGCCAGGTTGATCTACGAGAAAAAAGGATTGGATATCATGCGTTTCCACGAACGGAATTTCAAGCGATGAAGGGTCGGGTACGATTGCGGGAGAAACGGACGAAATGAAAACCTCTGCCGTTTGGTTCCGGCTCTGCCTCCTTCTTTCCATCTTTTGTTTCGGAGCTTGTTCGAGCGGTGGCTCGGCAGGGGAACTGGCTTTCGTCGTATTGGTCGGGATATTGGGATTCGGCTTGGTCGTCTGGATGATTGAAAAGGGAAAGTCCGGGGGTTCCCGGCGACTCTCCGCAAGGATGACCAATGAACGCGGAATCCTCCTGGACAAACTATTGGAGCGGAAAAAGGGAATGAGGTTGGGATTCAAACAGAGAAGGCTCATCGCCCAAAACATCGGACTGTACCCTTGGCTACCCGCAGACTTGTTGGAAGCCTGGGAAGAAAGAATTCTTGTTTTTCTCGATCAATTTCCCGTCACCTTTGCGAAAACCAAAAAGGCGACGGATGAGATGTGTTTGTTGGTCGCGGCCGAGGCATGCCTGCTGATTGTACGCCGCCCTCTCTCCGACTACCGGCATCTCCAAGTGATTCACTTGTGGAAGGATGAGATCGAGGGCAACGAAAACGCCCGGGGAACTGCTACCCGCCGGGAGGTAAACCTAAGCTGGAGTTACCTCAAAAAGACGATCCGCAACGCCCGGGACGGGCACAACCTGACCCTGCACGAGTTCGCCCACTTGATCGATTTTGCCGATGACGGAATTGCTCAAAGTATTCCTGTCTCCGAAGGTTCCAAGGATCACGAGGAATGGAAAACACTCGTCGAGCAGGAGCATTCGAAACTCATGAAAGCATACGAATCAGGTAAAAATTATTCGATTCGGGCCTACGGGGGTTATGAGAGTATCAAGGGAGACAAGCCCGAACTGTTTTCCTGCGCGACTTCGGCTTTCTTCGAGCGCGGATCTCGATTGAAGAGGGAATGCCCCAAAATTTACGAGGCGCTGAAAAAATTTTACGGGGTTGACCCCGCCAGTTGGCGTAAACAAAAAAAGGCATGAAACCCCGTGACCCTCAAGACTCCTATTGGTTCATGAAGATATATTCCTTTCTTATTCCCATCCTTGCAATTTTCGCCTCTTTGTTCGCCAATGGGGCTGCCCCCAAACCAAACCTGATCATCGTCTTCTGTGACGATTTGGGCTATGCGGACATCGGTCCCTTCGGCTCGAAAACACACGCCACTCCGGTTCTCGACCGAATGGCCGAGGAAGGCATGCGCTTGACCGACTTTTACTCCACTTGCCCGGTCTGCACCCCATCGCGCTCGAGTCTGATGACCGGTTGCTACCCGAGGCGCGTGAACATGCACGTGGACGAGAAAAATTTGTGCGTCCTTTTTCCCGCTGCCCGGAAAGGGCTCAACCCAAGCGAAACAACGATTGCGGAAGTGCTCAAGGAACAGGGCTACGCCACCGCCTGCATCGGAAAGTGGCACTTGGGCGACCATCCGGACTTCATGCCCACCAACCACGGCTTCGATTCATACTTCGGAATACCCTACAGCAACGACATGAATCGCAAGACAGTCCCCCTTCCCCTCGTGCGCGACTTGACCGTGATCGAGGACAGTGTGCAGAAGGATACAACCATCACCGCGCGCTACACCGAGGAAGCCGTTTCCTTCATCAAGAAGAACAGCAAAAAGCCTTTCTTTCTCTATCTTCCCCACACCGCCGTTCATCTGCCTTTGGTGCCGGGAAAAAGATTCAAGGGAACAAGCGAGAATGGTCCCTATGGGGATTGGGTTCAGGAAATCGACTGGTCGATGGGCGAGCTCTTCAAAGCCTTGAAACAGGAAGGCATAGACGAGAATACTTTCGTGCTCTTCACTTCGGACAACGGTTCGGCCCGTGAAAAAGATGGGAGTAACCTGCCCCTGCGAGGACGCAAGGGACGCACCGACGAGGGGGGTATGAGGGTACCCTGCGTAGTTCGCTGGCCCGACAAAATTCCGGCAGGCAGCAGCAGCGGAGCGATTACCAGTACGCTCGATCTCCTTCCCACCGCGGCGGCCCTTTCGGGAGCAAGGCTTCCGGACAACCGGATTATCGATGGAAAAAACATCCTGCCCATCCTTCTAGGCAAAACCGACGAGCACCCCAGAAAGGCGTTCTACTATTACCAGATGGATCAATTGCAAGCGGTACGCTCGGGCGATTGGAAACTCTTCGTTTCGATGAATTCGAAGAAGCGCAATTGGGGAAAGCCCGAAGGCAAAACTCCACTCAAGCTGTTCAACTTGGCCAAAGATATTCATGAAGACGAAAACCTTGCGGACAAGAACCCGGAGGTCGTCAATCGCCTGCTCGCCCTCGCCGAACGCGCCCGGGAAGACCTCGGGGACGTGAATCGGCCCGGCCAAGGCCAGCGCAAGGCGGGATGGGTCGAAAACCCGGCCCCGCGCTTGCTTGAGAAATGATCCGGTTTTTCCTTTTGGCCGCTCTCCTACCGGCCTGTTCATTCGCCAAGCAACCCAACGTCCTGCTCATCATGGCGGACGACATAGGGATCGAAGGCTTCGGTTGCTACGGAGGGAGCTCATACCGAACGCCGCAAGTCGACAAACTGGCGGAAGAGGGATTGCGTTTCACCCATGCCTATTCGCAGCCCCTCTGTACGCCG
>JAYOII010000062.1:8765-11698 GCA_038118685.1 Opitutia bacterium | reverse complement strand
CCGCACCCGACCAAAGACGATCCCGATAAATGAATTTGGTTTTCTCCGGATTCTTGACCGCCGTATATGCGGAGGTGACCGTGTAACCGGCTGCTTCGAGACGCCCGTAAGCCTCATCGACCCAGCGCCTTTTGGTCCGCCAATCGGCAACCGGAGCGGCAAGCTTGCCCTGTTCTTTCATGGACTTGAAAATCGTCGTGTTGAAAGGCACCTCCATTTGGTAGATCGTCACGCAATCCGGAGATAATTCGATGACTTGATCAATGCAGTCGGACCAATTGTCATCGGTTTCCTCCAACATTCCGGATATGAGATCGACGTTGATGTTGTCGAACCCTAGCTGACGGGCGAATTCATAGGCTCGGAATACCTCCTTCGAACGATGAGCCCGGCCATTGGTTTCGAGAATGTGGTCATCGAAGTTTTCGATTCCCAAACTCAAGCGGGTCACTCCAAAGTTCTTGATCGCTTCCAATTTTTTCTCGGAGAGCGTCCCCGGTTCGCATTCGAAGGTCACTTCTTCGGCTTCATCCCAAGGAAGGATTGATTTCATTTCATCCGTCAGTTGGGTCAACTGTTGAGCCGAAAGGTAAGAAGGGGTTCCTCCGCCAAAATATACGAATTTTGGTTTGCGGCCCTTGAGATATGGGGCCTCGGCATAAGCCCTCAGCTCCTTCATGGTCGCGGAAAGATAACGGCGGACGTCGTTGGAATTTTTGTCGGTGTAAACCCTGAAATAGCAAAAGTGGCAACGCTTCCGGCAAAAAGGAACATGGTAATAGAGCCCCAAAGGAGCCGTGCCGGGAGAAGGGCTGTTGAGCAGGCTGGGGAGGTACGCGACGTCCTTTTCATTCCATGCCGAAAAAGGAGGATAGTTCGAAACGAAATAACTTCCAGCCTTGGTTTCGTCCTTGGTGTCCCGATCAGGTTTGATTAGATTTTTTTGGGTCATTTGATAACGGGAGGGATGCTTAGTTGCCGGTTGAGAATGCGTAAATCTTGCCATCTTCACATCCGACGAAGATGCGCCCGCCCGCAAGGGCCGGCGTGGAAGAGATCGCCTCCCCGACTTCATAGGAGGAAATTTCTTTTCCATCCAGAAGAGATACCACGTAGAGCTTGCCGTCCATCGAACCAAAGACAACCTTGTCTTGGGCGATTACCGGTGAACTGTCTATTCTTCCGCGAGCGGCAAACCGCCATTCCAATTTGCCGGAGATCCGCTTGATGCAATGCAAGCCTTTGTCACGCCCCCCGATTAAAACTTGTTTTTCGGTAAGGGCAGGGGAGGAAAAATAAGGGAAGCTTTTGTTGCGGTAATTCCAAACGACCTCTCCTGTTTCCAAATCAAAAGCCATCACCGCCCGGTCCATGTTCCCCACGTACCCGACACCATCCCCGACGGATACTGATGCGGCAATCGGAGCCTCCACCTCTACCGAGCGAATCAGTTTTCCGTTTTCCAAGTTCACGACGTAAAGAACCGAATCACACCCTCCGAAGACCACGTGTTTGCCCTCGTAAATCGTAGGGACGCCATTGACGTAATTTTGCGTCTCGAACTTCCAAATCACCTTTCCCTTTTGGGCATCGACACAATGGACGAAGTTATCATAACTCCCGACGACGATCACGGAATCCTTTGATTTGGGTCGTTTGGCTTGATTCGCCGCACCCATGATCTCTCCGTCCGTCTCGTACTTCCATTTCAATTTTCCGCTTGCGGCATCCAGGGCATATAAAAATCCATCCGTCGAACCCACGTACACCATGCCTTCGTGGAAAAGGGGCGGGGCTTCGATGCCAAGCCCGGTTTCGTAACGCCACTTTTCCTTGCCGGTCTCGACGTCCAAGGCATGAACGATACCCGTATCCGCCCCAACGTAGGCAACTTTTCCAAAGACCACTACGGAGGATTTGAGAAAGTCACC
This sequence comes from Opitutia bacterium, assembly GCA_038118685.1. Classification (GTDB taxonomy): domain Bacteria; phylum Verrucomicrobiota; class Verrucomicrobiia; order Opitutales; family Seribacteraceae; genus Seribacter. Next base: position 9,767 of record JAYOII010000062.1, on the reverse strand, counting down.
GGCGTCAAATACCCAATCCAACTTGAGAGAGCTTCCTATTTTTTGCCCTGAATTTCCTTGGAGCGCGGCATCACCCCGATGCCTGGGCCAGTGATTTTTGTCCTCGCAAAAGGCACGCGAACCGATTCCCAATAGGCAAAGAACGGCAAGAATCCGGGCCAAGAAGAACATTCTCGATTTCACGCTCATTGCCTAACTTAACTCCTGACTCTCCTCAAGACAAGGCGTAGGTTTTAAGAGTGAGGAATAAAGTCGGGCGAAATCACTGGCCTCAATAGGGCGAGGATTGAACCCTGCGGTCCACTGTTCGGATGCGCTCTTTGCCAAACCAGCGAGATCCCCCTCTTCAAAGCCAAGCTCGCTCAAAGAAGACGGGAAATTCGCCAAAGACAGAAGATGGCGCACCCGGACGAGAAGGGCTTCGACGGAATCCTCATCCTGGCAGTCTCGCGTCACGAGTCCGGATCGTCTTGCTAGATCGGCATAGCGGACTTTGGTCTCCGGATGACGGGCATTGAATTCCATGACTACTGGCAGGGCCAAACCCACTGCAACTCCATGAACGATTCCCCGCTTGGCGGTCAAAGGGTTAGCCATCGAATGGGCCGCTCCCAGCATGCTCCTTTCGATGGCCGCCCCTGCATGGGAAGCCCCCAACAAAACCGCACCACGGGACTCCAAGTCTTCGGGTCGTTCGAATACCTTGGGCAAATTTTCATGGATCAACTCAAACGCCATGAGTGAGTGTCTGTCCGACAGAGCGTTTCGTTTCGTGGTAACGGCAGATTCCAAAGCATGCGTCAAGGCATCAATCCCCGTACAGGCAGAAACCATTCTCGGTTGAGACAAAGTCAACTTCGGATCAAGAATGGTTATTCGCGGCAGGGCTTTCTTGTCCCCACAAGCCATTTTCCGGTGCGTCTTGTCCTCGGATATCAACGCATAGGACTGACACTCGCTTCCGGTACCTGCGGTCGTGGGCACGGCAATGAGCGGAAGCAT
>JAYOII010000062.1:0-8665 GCA_038118685.1 Opitutia bacterium | reverse complement strand
AATTCAGGCGGCTAGACCGATTGACCTGCGCTTGTAGAGAAATTCGAACATGTTTCCTTCATGCGGCTGATCCCATGAAATTTTCATCGTTGAAATCGGACCGATGTTTAAACGCTCGACGTTGGAAGCCCGGAGGAGTTCTTTCTTGAACGACTCGTTTTCAGTAATTGCGGTCACCACCAGGGTCGGACCTATGGAACCAAGCATTTCCGACTGAGGCACCTCGACTACGCTTGCGTAAGGACAAAGAAACTCACGGTTTGACAAAGGATGATCGATTGACTCGCAATGCACGACAGTGGGTCGGAGATAGGTACCGCCTTCGGCTTTGAGCAAACGAGGACCATCCCTGTAGGGAGCGGTGGCATCGGAGGCTCCTTGGACCTGCAAATCGGATTCGATGGCCGAGTCAATCCACTCACCCATCTTGGGGTTTGCAAAGCCTGACAGAACGGCGTTCGGATCTTCTACAGGCAGAGGCTTGAGCGGCCCGATCTTCTTTCCCAAAGCTTCGGCAATTTCCTTGGCGTATTTAGGTACTATGACTGCGGATGCATTCACGCAGCTTCTGCCACCATTATCCGAAATGGAGGAAGCCATGACGTCAATGTAGTCAGGCCACTTTTCGATCATGTCATCGCCAATCAATATCTTGCTGAAACCCGGACCATGAACCTGAACGCCCGGATCTCCGGCGTACTGATCGGTGGTGCTCTTGTCGCCGAAGATCAATGCCCGTCCACAAAGCCTGAGGATGTCCGCCGCGCCTTCATGGTCGGTCGGGTAAAAACCAAAAGCCTCTTTCGGGCAACCGGCGGCAATGAATGCTTGAATCAAACGGAAGGGAGTCCATGGCTCGTCACGTCCCGGCTTCATGACGATGGGGGTCTTCAGGGCGATGGAGGGAAGCCAGAGTGAATTGACGGCAGGTGAGTTGCTTGGCATGACGAGCCCGAGAGCATCGGTTGTCGGGAAAAAACAAACCGGAGCGCCCGCTTGCTCTCCATGACCGGAATCGAGGATGGAAAAATCAATGCCCCGGGTAAGACCATTGAGAATCAGTTCGAGGTGGGTCAGGGCATAATGAATCTTGTCCATGTTCCTCTTCACCATGACGTGAGGCAGGCCGCTTGTTGATGAAAGCGTTTCCAAATATTCTTGAGAACTCTGCGTCGAGCCTTCGCCCAAGGGTAGTTCATCATGGAGAAAAAGTTCACCCGCCTTGGCGCTGATATCGACAAGCTCTCGAGTGGAGAATCGGGCAAGAGCTTCGCGGGCCTTGCCTATCTGCATGAGGTCTCGTCGAATGATTCCTGCATTAACCTGACTAAGCGTTGCCTTGGCGGACCCGTCTCGGTAATCCTTGACTTCAGATTCATTGAAACTGCGGTAGGCCTCGCCAAAACGGAGACATGGAAGATGTGGTGCACTCATGATTTAATAAACTCCTTCAACAATGTTTTTCTCCATGGCGCCGAAGGGCCGGACCTCGGCCACGCCATCCCAGGGGGCCTCGGACCAGGGCTTTCGGCGCAAAGCCTCGTCCCGCTCTAGAAACCGAGGCATGAAGAACTCTTTGGTCATCGTAGTAAGCTCAACCCGGCCCCAAGTATCGTAGTCAACAGGTTGGTTCGATTCGGGGTCAATGACACGCAAAACTGCTCTTGGTTGAGGCGCGTAATAAGCAATCGAATAATCGTTTTCCGGACCGATGGGGTGGTGGCGGGCCAGTCCCATCAAAGTATTTCCGTAAGTCGGCACGAAACCGATTTTACCTCCTTCGCAGACTTCTTCGACCAAGAACCTTGCGTATTGCTTGTCCATGGTCGTTCCTCCGCAAAAAACTCCTTTGATTCCGGCCCGAACCAAATCCCTTCGCTCCGACAAAGCTTCGAGCAGTTTGGGGGTGGTGAACAAAGCGCTGACGCTACGATGCTTGAGGATCGTCAAGGCCTGATCGACCGCGTGGTCCATGTAAGCCCTTGCTTGGTCGAATTGCTTGGATGCAATCAAGCGCTTGACCCAGCGTGGGTCCAAGTCGACGAAGTAACAGGAGCATCCACGCACGTTGGCCAAGTGCTCAATGGCCAAGCGAAGGCGGCGCGGACCCGTTGGGCCGACCATCATCCAATAATGGTCGCGTGGAAAGTGTTCGTCACTGAGGGTTTCGGAAAAGGCGGAGTAATCGGTGCGATAATCCTCCCAACCGATTCTTTGTTTAGGCATACCGGTCGTGCCACCCGTTTCGAAAATATTGAAAGGTTTTCCCTTGTAAGCTTGCGGAACCCAAACCTCGTTGGGCAAGTCCCTCAACCATTCGTCCTGAAAGTTGGGAAACTTCTCGCAAAGATCCGCGAAGCAAGAGACTTCCTCAAGCGGGTTCCAGTCCTGCTCCTTGGCCCAGTCCAACCAAAAAGGCGAGCCGGTTTCCGGGGAGAAGTGCCACTTTATTATTTCCGCCGTGTGGGCGTCCAGCGCCTCGGCAGCTTGTTTGATCTGATCATCCATACTCATGGTGTGTTCAATAAAACGGAGAACCCCGGTTTCTCAATCAGTTGAGTTTCGGGAAAAACTTCTTGAGGGTTTCCTTGGAAGGCGGATCCGTCATAAAGGAAACGACAACGAGCGCCACGCTCGCAACAAGGAAGCAGATAGCCGCGGGGACTATGCCCGGACCTACGAAGTATTCTCCGCCATACCCCGAAAGGTGGAAGAAGTAGACCCAACTGACAAGGGCCGCCAAAATGCTGGCCACCACCCCCTGCTTGGTTGCCCGTTTCCAATAAAGAGCGGCAAAAACGACCGGAAACAAGGCTGAAAAACCACTGAAACACCAAATTGCCAGGTCAAAGACATTGGCGTCCTTGGCTACCATGGCCAAGCCGTAGGTAATGGCTACTATGGCGATAATGAAAAGGCGGGCGATCGTGATCACCTGCTTGTCGGAATATTTTTTCGGGCCGACCCGGTGCAGAACGATATCATTGGTAAAAATCGTCCCCAAACAAAGAAATTGCGAGTCCAGGGAAGACATGATGGCCGCCAGAACACCAGCCGTCAGAAGTCCGGTAAGGACCGGATCCCCCACCAAAAGCTTAAGCATTGCGGAAAGCACTGCCGGCGGCGGGATGCCCGGAGGCAAAACACCCGATGCCCATGCCCCCACCAAGACACAGGGAACCCACACGATCATGATGCAAAGAGGATGGGCTATGACCGTCAAACGAAAAGCCTTGGCGCTCTTGGCAGTAAGCCAATGCTGAAAGAGATGCGGAAACATCCCTACGCTCAAGGGTATGAAAAGGTAGGTAACGAAGGTCCAGAAGGGGATTCCCAACTCACGCTCGAAAGAAACAAGTTCGCCGGTCTTGGGATTCTTCTTCTTGAATTCCGCGGTAACCGGAACCCGGTTCAAATGGGGCTGACGGTCCGCCAAATCCGAAGACTCCGAGCGAACCACCCTGCCGATTGTCTTGGGTGGATCGTTGGCCTTCAATTCACCGGCTTCTTTGTCATAGCGAAAATCCTGCACGATGGCCCCCGTTTCGGTGATACGGGCGGGCACTTTGCCCGCCTGCTCCAAGCCGCCAAGTCCCTTGATTATGAAGACGAAAGCCACCAGACCCATGATCATGAAGACGATGGTCTGGAGAGTATTGGCGTAGGCAGCCCCACGGGAGCCCCCCATGAATACGTAACTAAGGACCACGATGGAGACCACCAAGCCAGTCAACCATGGGGGAATTCCCCCTAGCCAAGCGGGGGATGAAGGGTTGGTGAAAATTTCCGGAAAGGCACCCGCGGTGACTGGCTCGATCGTCTTGCCGGCTCCAATGATTCCAATCAGCAGGTAGGGCACGACCAAAAGCACGAGAATAGGAAAAAGCAGGTATCCAAGGCCTTCCGATTCGAACCGAGCACGAAAAAACTGAATTTGCGTAATGTATCCGTGTTTTTTGCCAAAAGCCCAAAGACGAATGCCTACGAGAAAAAAGATGGCAGCATGAACCAATCCACTGATCGAGGCCATGAGGCCATAGGTGCCAATGCCTCGCTCAAAGGATTTACCTGTAGATCCCACGAGGGCAAAGGCGGTCATGGTGGTACCGAATACACTCATCAAAAGGAGGAAGGGTCCAATGCTGTGGCTGGCCACGAAATAGTCCTTGCTCGTTCCACGGAAGAGGCGGTTACTGAAAAAGCCCAGAGCGAGAAGGAGGCAAAGATAGCCTATGATAACAATCAAGGTGGTCATAATGGGCGAGTCAGGTTAATTCTCGGATGATTCGGTTTCTTCTCCTTCGTCAGCAAAATTCTCTAATTCACTGGGCCATGCCTTGCTAATGGCGAGCCAACCAAGCAAGGCGCATCCGATCGAAAAAAGCGCATGGTAGGCCAAGCCTATTGGAAGAAATCCCAGAATGAGGGTACTGTCGTCCCACCACCAAAAATCTTGGTGGCCAAGAAACATCAAGACGAAGAGAAGCCAGACTAAATTTCTGCCGGCTGAAGACTCGGAGCCTCTCATCGTCACTTGCCGATGGCGTACAGGTGCGTCTGGGTCGCGATGTACAGCGTTCCGTTTGCAAAAACCGGTGAACTGTAGACGGGAGCCCCCATGCCAACCAATTTGACCTTGGGTTTGTCCTTGCCATGATCCATGACCAAGAGATCTCCGTCCTCGTTACCCAAAAGAACCTTCCCGTCAACCACCAGAGTCGAGCCCCAAATACGGCTAAAGGAATCATAAGTCCAATACACCTTGCCCGTATTGGCATCGAGACAATGGATGATCCCCGCATACTCTGCTAGGTAGACCAAGTCGTCCGCGACCGAGATTGTGGAAATGGTACGGCCGATATCCGTATTCTTCCAAACGACTTTACCGGTCTTGGCGTCAATGCAGGTCAGGCGCCCCACACCATCCCCATGCTCGGGATCCTGCCCGATTGCGCAGTAGATTTTTTCCTTGTAGAGCACGGGGGTGCCGATCAACTCGCTTGGTCCCGGAGGAGTTGCGTAGGGGATCTTCTTACCATTCTTGTCCTTGCGATAATGCGGTTCGTTGCAATCAACCTTCCAAGTGGGGTTGAAGAGGTCATAGCCATCGGCATCCTTCTCGGTTTTGTTCGGGTAACCGTAGCAAAAACCATCGGTGCCCCCCCAGAAAAGCATTTCCTTGCCGCCGACTTTTCCGAAAGTCAGCGAAGACCAGGCGGCGTGCAACGCATTGGCGCTGGCGCCCGACCCGTCCTCGCCGATCAGCTCACCGGTGTTTTTGTCAAGGGCGATCCAGCTCGGAGAAAGAGGCGCGGGGATATTCGTGTGGGACCAATCGACTCCGTTGGAGGTTGCCACGTAAACGGTATCCCCGACGACGATGGCTGAAGAACTCGTTACGTTGTGAGGAAAAACACCGAGCTCGTCACGCATGTCGTACATCCAAATTATGTCGGCGTCCGTTTTTTCATTGAGCTTGTCTTGCATACCCTTGGGCCGAACGTAGGCGGCCTCGTCCTTGTAAGGGCCGGCATTGCCATCGGCCAAGCCCTTGACGTCGAGGCAAACCACCTCACAGCGGTTGGTGACGACATAGGCCCGGTCTCCGTAAACGGCGGGGGAAGAGCAGACGCCGATGTATTCCCAATCGCTCACTTTGCCGGCACCCAACTTGGGGATTACCAACTGCCAGAGAAGGTCACCCGTTTTTTCGTCCAGGCACATGACCACCCCGCGGTCGCCTTTCTTGCCCGCGTCTCTGGGAGACTCGTTGTTGGTTCCGACGTAGACCCGCCCGCCGGCTACCGTAACGTTTCCATAGGCCTGAGAACCGAGCTTGGCTACCCACTTGACGTTTTTGGTCGTCTTCATGTCGACGACCTCGTCGTCGTTCATCTCGCCTGGGTTGAAATCAACGATCAAGCCGCTCTCGGAAGATACCATGTTGCGGGACCCGTCCTTGCCCCAAATCGGCCAATCCTCGGCTTGAGAGACATTGGGAGCGAGGAAAAGGATCAAGGCCGGCAGGCCCAGTGGAATGAATTTTTTGGTGATTTTCATGAGATGGAGGGAAGTTTTAGTTGTTGTACTTGACGGACAAGTTGTCGAAATAGACCTTCTTTTTGCTTTGCGGGGACATGGCGTATACGCCCGGTGCTCCGTTTCGGTGGGGTATGGCGTGGGATACCTCGAGCGTCCAAGCCTCTGGCTCGGGGGAATCCTTTTCCCAAGCCTTGGCCCGAATCATTCCAGTCCCGTCCGCCAACAGGTCGACACGCGTCTTGAGCCTGTACCAGACCTTCGTCTTGACGGTGAAAGGAGTGGAATGCCTGAAGCGGTCGTAGTTCGAGAAGACCTCAAGCTTTTGACCATTTCCAATGAGAGCAAACACGTACCTTTGGTTGATGAGTCCGATATTCGATTTGATTCTACGGTCTCCGTCCGTCATGACGTCCGCCTCCATCGTGTAATCGCTCATGTCCTTGTGTCCCACGAAGTTGATCGCCCGCTGAAAAAGTACACGATCCAGAGTGTTTCCGGCCAAGTAGTTGTCACCTGACTTTTGAACCTGCCAACGCATTCTGGCCCCAAGCCAAGGCAGGGGCGGATAGGAGAAGGCAATATCATCGGTGCTCGTGTTCTTGAGGTCGAATCCTTGCTCAAAATTAACCTCGTAAGGCAGGTCTTGCAAGATTCGTCCCCGGGTAACGCCGTGCAGGCCTCCCTTCGAAACCCTCAGGGCGCCCGCCGAAAGCTTGGCCCCCATATCGGCCACAAGCTTGCCGGATTCGTCTATTTCAGCATCGACCATGGATTGAACTTTGGCAGTTGGCGGGATCCATTTTTCCCAAGCCAAACCTTCCTTGACTTCCTCGATTCTACGACCCGTCCGGTCAAGGGCGTATACCTTGAAAGCCTGACTGCTTCCGGATTTAAGGGCGAATTCGGATGGCACGACCTGGAAGACTACAGGCAGTCCGTCCGAAGGTTCAGTCGACTCATGCTTAAGCTCTTCCTGAGGCTTGGCAACGAAAGCCGGCGCCGGCAGATCGGATCCAAAGCAATAAAGCCTTTTTTTGGTTTGGACGAAGACTCGACCGTGGGCGGCGGACGGGGCGGCCAGACATGCTCCGTCGAGGGTCGTTTTGCCAAGAATTCTTCCCGAATCCCCTTCGTCGACAACGACGGAAATTTTGCCGTCGAACATCGGAACGAACAGTTTTCCATCCGCCCAAAGAGGCGAGGCATGCACTTGATCCGGAGCCAACTTGAGCATCCAGATTTCCTCTCCGGTTTGTGCGTCGATGCAAACAAGTTCACCCCTCTTGATCGTTGTGTACAATCGGCCGTTCCTGTAGACAGGAGTACTGGTGAAAGACTCCATCGAGTTATTCCTCCATACCTCTGAGTCCTTGCCGAGAAGAAGAATCTCTTCCCCGATTCCGGGCAACTTGGGCGGCTTCTTTATGGCAACCATTCGGCCGATCACCGAGGAATCGACGTTCTCCTTGCCATGGATGGCAATCACCGTGTCCTCATGAATCACGACTCCTGCATTGACTCCGCCATAGGACATTTGAAAGCGCCAGAGCGCTTGACCGGTCCTAGCGTCAATGCAGACCACGTGACCACAGCCCGTGCCACTGTAAAAAACCCTTCTGCCGTCCGGCAAATCTTCAAAGGTGAGAGGAGAAAACGAACTGTCCTTCGGGGTAATTCCCGGCGTCGAAGACCACACTAGATCTCCATTGCTCTTGTCGAAGGCATAGAACCTGTCACGCGCCGGCCCCTGCTTTCCCCAATTCGCCGTGATGGCATGAATGATGACCAAATTACCATCCACGCAAGGCCCTCCCGTTCGGCCATTTGGAAACGTAAGCCTGGCGAATTCCTCCATCAAGGATCTTTCCCAAAGCTGATTGCCCTCCGAATCATAGCCAATGAGGAGACCGGGACTCGTTTGGAAATAAACGTTGCCGCTTGCAGGATCTATGCAGGCTGCCCCTACCCCGTAACGGTTGTAAACAATATCGCTGACGAAGTCACTGTGCCTTCTCTCCCAAAGAACCTTTCCCGTCGCTGCATCAAAGCAAACCAAAGCTTCCTGAAGATCGTCTTCGACCCCGTAATATCCAAATTGATAAGCCCTGCCTCCAGCGATAACGGGTACGCCACCGCCCTGAATTTCATGGGTCCACAAAAGGGATTGGTTCAAATCGTCCGGCAAGCCGGTTTGATCCGATACTCCCATCCCGCTCGGGCCTCTCCAATAAAGCCAATCAGAATGAACGATCTTGGTGTCCGCTTCGCCAGGCGAGGAAACCTCCGACGATTTACCGGAAGGGGCCGGCTTCGGCTGGTGGAAACAGCCGGTCGCACACAAAATGAAAGAGATGATCAGGCACGGAAGTTTATCGGTCATGAGAGTTGAAAGCGAGGGGTTGAAATACGATTGAATTTCAATTAGTACTTGTACGTACTATTTGTCAAACTTCGATCTTACTGATTCATACTTTTAATGAGGACACCCCGAAGCACGGACGCGCAGTTTCCTCCCTTGTTGCGCAAATGTTGGATGAGGCTGAACGCCCTCTTTCAAAAAAAGGTCGGGGCAATCGGTCTGACCCCCGACCAATACATTGCCCTTCGATGGCTAAACGAGCTT
>JAYOII010000061.1:0-11828 GCA_038118685.1 Opitutia bacterium | reverse complement strand
TTTCTACGAGAACTTGGGCGCAGGAGTCAAGAGTTGCTCCAGTCGTGAAAACGTCATCGATGAGTGCCACTGATTTTTCACTAGTAAAAGAAGTTCCGGGCTTGAGGTCATATGCATTTTTAACGTTGGCTTTTCTTGAACTCCGGTCCAACCGGGTTTGGGTCGGCGTATCTTTATTGCGCTCCAACAATTCGAGCATCTCCGTTGCTTCGCCCATTTCCTTGCTCAGGGCCCTGGCGATCCAAAGGCTTTGGTTAAATCCTCTCGCTCGCAAGCGCTTTCGATGCAAAGGCACGGGAACCAAAATGGATCCTTCGAGAAACTCGCGAATACCCGGCGTCCGGTCGAGCCAATGGGGCAAGTCTTGAAGAATGCCCCGCACACCGTGGTATTTGATTTCGTGAATTAATTTCTTGCCCGTCCCGTCCAAGACAAAAAGACAGCGACCCGAGCGGAAGCACGGATCGTCCTCCCGACAACTCGCGCAGGTGAGCCCTTCGAAACCGAAACCCGGCATCGGCACCCCGCAACGCCTGCAACCGATCGAGTTTACCCAAAGAACCTGATCCAAGCATGCCTCGCACGCGTAGGTGTTCGGATCCTGAAAAGGAGGCCCCTCGCAAACCGGGCAATTTCCCGGGAATAAAAAATCACCCATGACGTTGAGCGACCTCCTAAGCCAGGCTCTAGACAAAGAAATCATTTTAAAAACGGAGTCCTGTAAAAAACCTTTTCAAGGCAGAGCCCTTTGGCCGGTGCGCTGACGACCCGTTCGGTTCTCTTTTTTGCCTCGAGCATCGCCGCTATTTCCAAGGGCTCGATCTTCCCTCCACCCACGTCAAGAAGCGCCCCCGCAATGCTTCTTACCATCTTGTAAAGAAACCCACCGCCCCAAACCGAAATATCAACTGACCGAGCCCGAGTGACCACCTTGATATCCCACACCGTCCTGACCGGGTTTTCGTCTTTGGCGTTTCCGCGGGAAGCGGCAAAGGAGGAGAAGTCATGAGTGCCGATCAAGTGTTTGGAGGCCGATTTCATTTTCTCGCAATCGAGCTTTCGGTTCTTCAGCGAGAGGACGAAGCGATCCTCTTGCGGCATCGCCCAACCCAAAACAGATCGGTATCGGTAGAGCTTTCCCTTGGCCGAGATCAAAGCATGAAAAGTAGGGCGGACAGCGACAAGGGAACGGGGACTGATCCCTGCGGGAAAATGGACCCTCATGGCATTGAGCATATCCTTCGCGTCATGATTCCAGTCCGCATCGAAATGAAAGACTTGGCCTTTGGCATGGACCCCCGCATCCGTGCGACCGGCCCCGATCGTTCGAACCGGACGCCTAAAAATTTCTTCCAAGCCCTTCTCGATTTTGTCTTGAACGGCATCCCCGGCGGGCTGCTTTTGCCAACCGGAAAAATCAGTTCCGTCATAGGCGCATACGCATCGCCACCTCGTTGTCATTCGATCCCTTTCCCGCCTTCCAAAAAATCCTTGAGAATAAGACTTGCTGCAGCGGCATCAATTTTGCCGTCCTCCGGTTTGACTTTTTTGCCCAAAGCTTCTTCGGCGGCCAAACTCGTCAGCCTTTCGTCCACTTTGCGAACGGGGAGGCCGAATTCATGTTCCAGCCGACTCACGAATTGGTCCACCTCCTTGGCCCTCTTGCCTACGGAGCCGTCCATGTGCAGTGGATAGCCGATCACAAAACAGGAAACCCCACGGTCTTTCACAACTTGACGCAATTCGTCCCAGCACCCCTTGGATTTCACTCCGGGAATAGCCCCCAGGGGCAAGGCAATACCCAATTCGTCGGCCCAAGCCAACCCCATGCGCTTGGTGCCGTAATCAATGCCCAGATAAACCGGCATAAAGAGTTTTAGCCCAACTCCGGATGCAGGTCCGAAACCCGCCGGGCCAAATCCTTGACCTCCTGAGCGCGGTCCTTGTGACAAATCATCGTCGCATCTCCAGACTGCACCACGATCAAATCCTTCACTCCAAGAAGAGAAACACAATGACCATCCTCCGAGAAAGTGAGGTTTTCAGAGGAATCGACCGCCAAGCCCAACCCCTTGAACACATTCCCGTTTTCGTCCTTCGGGTAATGCCTGGCGATTGCTGGCCATTCCCCGACGTCATCCCAGTCAAACGAGGACTCAAGCATGACTACCGCGTCCGCATTTTCCATCACTGCAAAATCGATCGATATCTTTTCCAAGGATGGATAAATTTTTGCCATTGCCTGCTCCAAGTCGCCAGAATCCCTCCACATGGCCTTCAATTCTCTCAATCCATGAGCTAGCTTAGGCGTCAGGCGATCGATTTCGGCAAGGATCACGCCAGGGCGCCAAACGAACATCCCCGCGTTCCAAAAGTAGGTTCCTTCCTTCAAGTATTCCTTCGCTTTGGGCAGGTCGGGTTTCTCGACGAAACGGTCGACCCTCGAGAGTACCCGTCCTTCTTCGACTTTCAATTCGTCGCCCCGGCAAAGATACCCGTACCCGGTTGAAGGGAAATCCGGCTTGATCCCTATGGTAACGAGAACATCCTCGCCTTCCGACGCAGCAAAAGCCGCCCCGAGCGTAGCCCGAAAGCCTTTGGCATCCTCGATCACGTGATCCGCAGGCAAGAGGGCAAAAGCCGCATCCTCGCCTTCCTTCTCCACAAGCAAGGCCGCCAAGCCGACCGCCGCAGCCGTATCCCGACCTTCCGGTTCCCCGATGACCCTCCCGGGCAACAGAGCCGGACAACTTTCCAAAACGGCTTCCCTTTGCTCCGCGTTGGTGATGACGAAAATTCTTTCCGGAGGCACAAGACCTTCCAATCTTTCGATTGTTTGCGAAAGCATGGGAGAATTTCCTACGATCGGGAGAAGATGCTTGGGACGCTTGAGACGACTTTGCGGCCAAAAACGCTCCCCTTTGCCACCTGCCATAATTACTATGTAACGATTTTTCATTTTGTTTTCTTACTCCATGTCGCTTGAAGGAATGATGGCGAGTTTAAAAATTCCAGAAGGACGAAAGCGATGCTCATCCCGCTTGCCATCGTCCATCCAATCAAGTAAGGTAAGTCCTTTTTTATTCAAGGCATGAAACGAAGCCATCACTGCAATCAACTTCGAACGGAAAACGCCGGATCCCCCGCAACCCTGATCGGTTGGATCGATTCATTGCGCGATCACGGGGGCGTATTCTTCCTCGATCTGCGGGATCGGGAGGGAAAGACACAAGTCGTGCTCGATCCCGAAAACCAAACGCTGGCCGATCTCTTTTCCGAACTCAAACCCGAAAGCGTAATCGAAGTATCCGGTGAAGTGCGCAAGCGGGAGGAAAGCACGGCCAACCCCAATCTTGATACGGGTGAGATCGAGTTGTTCGCCCAATCCATTCTCGTCCACAACCGCTCTCGAACGCCACCTTTCCCGATGGATGACTCCGCCGACAAGGTGGGCGAGGACCTCAGGCTAACCTATCGTTATCTTGACTTACGCCGGACTTCCAATCTCCAAGCCCTGAAACTGAGGCACGAAACATCCATGGCCATCCGGACTTTTTTCGATAATCAGGGTTTTCTTGAAATCGAAACTCCCATGCTTTTCAAAAGCACGCCCGAAGGCGCAAGGGAATTTCTTGCCCCCAGCAGATTGAACCCGGGCAAGTTTTATGCCCTCCCCCAGTCCCCCCAACAATACAAGCAAATGCTTATGGTCGCCGGGGTGGAACGCTATTATCAGCTTGCCCGTTGCTTCCGGGACGAAGACCTCCGGGCTGACCGGCAACCGGAGTTCACCCAAGTCGATCTTGAAATGTCCTTCATCGACCGGGAAGATATGTACGCCCTGATCGAGGGTTTGATGAAAGAGGTTTGGCAAAAGACTTTGGGCGAGGAAATCCAGACTCCTTTTTTGCGAATGCCTTTCGAGGAAGCGATGAACCGCTTCGGAAGCGACAAACCGGACATGCGTTTCGGTCTTGAGATCGTGGACTTTTCGGAAGACTTCCGCAACTCCGACTTCAAGGTATTCGCCGGAGCCGTCTCGTCGGGAGGAGCAGTCAAGGCTTTCAATGCCAAGGGACTTGCAGACATTACCCAAGGCGAACTCAAGCACCTCGAGGAAACCGCCAAATCTCTCGGAGCGAAAGGTCTCGCTTTCATCAAGTCCGAAAACGGGGAATGGAAATCACCCATCCTTAAGTTTCTCTCCGATGCCGAAAGGGAAACCCTTGAGTCCAAACTCTCCGTCGAGGACGGAGACATCGTCTTTTTTGCCGCCGGACCATGGGAAAGCTCATGCAACATTCTCGGGCGTACGCGCCTCGAGGCCGCCGCCCTCTTGGAAAAACGCGGGGCAAAGCTACGCGATCCCAAAGATTGGAAATTTTTGTGGGTCATTGATTTTCCTCTCATGATGCATGACGAGGAAGAGGGTAGATACGTTGCCTCCCATCATCCCTTTACTTCGCCCGTCGAGGAGGACGTCCCTCTACTCGAAACCGATCCCAAGAAAGTCCGGGGGCAGCACTACGACATTGTGCTCAATGGAGTCGAACTGGGAGGGGGCAGCATTCGTATTCATCAACCGGAGTTGCAAAAAAAGATTTTCGAAGACATCCTTGAAATTCCCGCAGACGTAGTGAAAAGCAGATTTGGCTACATGCTCGAGGCCTTTGCCTTCGGGGCTCCGCCTCATGGCGGGATAGCCCTTGGATTGGATCGGATGGTGGCCATACTGACCGGACGAGAAAGCATCCGGGACGTCATCGCCTTCCCCAAGACACAAAAAGGACAGGACCTGATGACCGACAGCCCCGGAAGCGCCACCGAACGCCAACTGAAGGATCTGAAAATCCAAACGGTCGAAGAAGACCTCTGATTTACCGAGATATTTGGTCAAGGGAGGCCATCCGAATGGCGTTCCGGATAGCGTAGTTCGTCTGATCGGATTATTCTCGATCCATGACTTGGCTGAGTCATGCGGTTCGAGTTCCTGTCTGAATTTTATTCATTTCAGAAGAATTTTCTCTCAATTTTCCTTTCTTGAAAATCTTGGCGCGAGTCATGCAACATTTGTTTTCAGAAGCTACTCAATATCTAGTTAAGCAGCTGATAAACAAATATTAATATCATGAAATACAAACTCGCAAATAAAACCATCCTAGGGGCAACGTTCTGGAAGTTTCTGCTTTTGTTCGCTGCGCTTTCTTTCTCTTACTCAAGCCCGGCCATTGCCGAAGAAAATGCCAGCGATTACGATATCGCTGCTGATCTCGAGGACTTAATGTCTACTTTGCCCGCCGCCGGTGAAGACGACAAAGAGGCAATCGAAACTCAAATTAGTACGCTCAAGTATGCATTGGACAACGACATTCCGCTCTCTTCAGGTTTTCTTGAAGACGGTTCAGGTTCAGGTGATATTCTCTCGGGATACCTTGGTTTGTCGGGTGGCGTCGGCACGGAATACGAGTACGGTTTCGATTTCTTCACTACCTCCACCTTGTGGACTTGCATAGCTGCAGCCTTGGTTTTCCTAATGCATTTAGGATTTGCCAGTTTGGAGTCGGGTCTTTGTCAGAAAAAGAACGTGGTCAATGTGTTATTCAAAAACGTATTCATCATTTCGATCGGCGTAGTCACATACGCACTCATCGGTTTCAATACTCATTATCCTTTGGGTGATTGGGGTATCGTTGAAAATTGGCTTTCGATCGGAGGACCCTTCAATCCAGAAGACGGAGATTTTGGAGGATCGGACCTCTCCTACGGACCCGGAGTCGGCTTGTGCATGACCGGATACGGGGATTTCATCTTTCAAGCGATGTTCGCAGCAACGGGTGCTACCATCGTCTCGGGTGCAGTCGCGGAAAGAGTTAAGCTTTCGAGCTTCATGATCTTCGCAGTCGTATTCGTAGCTTTAGCTTACCCGATCGCAGGTTCCTGGCACTGGGGAGGCGGATGGCTTGCCAACATGGATTTCAAGGACTTTGCCGGATCAACCGTTGTTCACGCATTTGGTGGGTTTGGCGCTTTGGCATGCGTTCTCGTTCTTGGGCCCAGAAAAGGCAAGTATACCGAAAATGGAATCAAGCCAATCCCCGCTCATTCCTTTCCACTTGCGGCCATTGGGGTATTTCTCTTGATGTTCGGTTGGTACGGGTTTAACGGAGGATCGGTCCTCTCTGCTGACCCCGGCAACGTCTCACTTGTGTTCACCACCACCACGATTGCCGCCGGAGCGGGTGCGCTCGGTGCAATACTCATTTCGTGGTTCCTCCTGAAAAAGCCTGATCTTTCAATGGGTCTTAACGGTATTTTGGCTGGTTTGGTAGGCATTACCGCCAACGCAGATATTGTTACGATCTTCGACTCCATTTTGATCGGCGGTATTGCCGGGGGACTCGTAGTCGGTTCCATCATCTTCTTGGACAAAGCAAAGATCGATGATCCTGTAGGAGCTATCTCAGTACACGGTGTATGTGGCATCTGGGGAACCTTGGCATGCGCAATCTTCGGTGACAGTGACTTCATGGTACAACTCATCGGAGCCGTTTCAGTCAGCGTTTTTGCATTCGTCTTTGCCTACGTAGTGTTCGCTGCCATCAAGGCTACGATCGGAGTAAGGGTCAGTGAAGAGGAAGAAGAACGCGGACTTGACATAACCGAGCATGGTCAGGAAGCATACACTTCATAAATTTGCTTCCAAATCCCAATAATAAAGAAAGGAAAGACTTAAAATGAAATTAATTAAAGCCATCATCAAGCCGTTCAAGCTTGAGGAAGTCAAAGATGCGCTATCCGAAATAGGGGTAGAGGGAATGACCGTATCGGAAGTGAAAGGCTTCGGTCGTCAAAAAGGTCATACTGAAATATACAGAGGTAGCGAATACACCGTCGACTTCCTGCCAAAGGTCAAAATTGAAATCGTTATCGCAGATGATCTGGCGAACAAGGTCATCGATGCCATCGTCGGTGCGTCCCAAACCGGAAAGATAGGAGATGGAAAAATCTTCATCATCCCAGTTGAGGAGGCGGTAAGAATTCGAACAGGAGAGAAAGGAGAGGAAGCATTGTAAGGAGTGTTGTCCAAATCGAGCGGATTCAATCTCGCTCATATAAAAAAGGCCCGGTTCATCCGGGTCTTTTTTTTGCTTTCGATTCATTCAACCACCTGTAATCGCTGTATAAAAAGAAAAGGTATTCGACCTTCTTTGCATGATTTTTTTTCATTTTTTCAATCAAAATGATTCATGGCCTGAATCCTGCATACACAATTTACAACAATCAGTTTAAATTTTCATCTCAACAACCACGAATCTAAGACCATGAAAACATTACCTTGCCTGAAATCGATCTTAGCCATCAGTCTTTTTCTTGGCCTAAGCTCACTAAGCTTCGCCCAAAACAACGAAAGCGCCGCCCCGTCGGAACCCACCACTTCGCAAACTGAAGAAACAGATGCGACGTTGACTCCTCCTCCCGGTGAGGAAACACCTGCGCCTCAACCGGGCAATACGGCTTGGATGATCACTGCGACGGCTTTGGTCCTTTTCATGACTCTTCCCGGCTTAGCCCTTTTCTACGGGGGCTTGGTTCAGTCCAAGAACGTTCTCTCGGTCTTGATGCACTGCTTTGCCATAGCCTGTCTGGCTTCCATAATCTGGGTTGCGGTAGGATACAGTTTGGCTCTCACTCCAGGAGGTTTGGGAGATGACGCAAGAAGTTGGATAGGAGGAAAAGGCCAGTTCTTCCTTCAGAATCTTACCAAAGATTCCCTAAACGGAGATTTTCCTGAATCCGTGTGGATTACCTTCCAAATGACCTTCGCAATCATAACCCCAGGATTGATCGTCGGTGCTTTCGTAGAACGGATCAAATTCAGTGCAGTGCTTCTTTTTAGCGGATTGTGGCTGTTGGTCGTTTATTGCCCCGTGTGTTATTGGGTTTGGGGTGGAGGCTGGCTTTCCGGTAAAGCCATCGATTTTGCCGGTGGTATCGTAGTTCATGCCACCGCAGGCGCATCCGCACTGACCCTTGCTTGGATGCTGGGTCGTAGACAAGGTTATCCGAAGAGCCTAAAACCCCCACACAGCCCCGGCATGGTCATGACCGGTGCGGCCATGCTATGGGTTGGTTGGTTTGGCTTTAACGCCGGAAGTGCCGCCGCCGCCGACGGTAGCGCAGGCATGGCCATGCTCGTAACTCATATTTCCGCAGCTACCGCTAGCTTGGTCTGGATGTTCATTGAATGGAAGAAAACGGGCAAGCCTGGCTTGGTCGGAATTGTCACAGGTACGATCGCCGGATTGGCGACCATTACCCCGGCATCCGGATCGGTCGGACCGATGGGAGCCATTGTCATCGGGGCGTCCGCCGGGCTGATATGCTATTTTGCCTGCGGTTTCGTGAAGGAGAAACTTGGGGTAGACGACTCTTTGGACGTTGCCGCCGTTCACGGCGTCGGGGGCATACTCGGGACGCTCATGGTCGCATTCCTCGGTGCAGAGGGAACGCTTGGCGGATTAGGATTAAACGTGAAGGAAACATTGGAAGACGGAACTGAAGTTGCCTACACTTCCGGCGAGCAATTCGTCATTCAGGCACAGGGCTGCCTGGCTGCGATCGCATTATCCGTTGTGGCGACTTACCTCATCGTTAAAATCATTTCTCCCATCACCGGTGGGATAAGAGTTTCCGAGGAAGAAGAGACGAAGGGGCTTGACCAAGCGTCTCATGGAGAGAATGGTTATTCTCTCAATTAATAACTTTTCACTTATCCTCAATAAATTATGAAACTTATCAAATCCATTATCAAGCCGTTCAAACTCGAAGACGTCAAAGACGCCCTTTCGGAGATTGGAGTGGAAGGAATGACCGTCTTGGAGGCAAAGGGCTTTGGACGGCAAAAGGGACACACTGAAATTTACCGCGGCAGCGAATATACCATCGATTTCCTGCCGAAAGTCGTGATCGAGATCGTCGTTCCCGATGATTTGTGCGACAAGGTAATCGATGCAATTTCGAAAGCCGCCAAGACCGAGAAAATTGGAGACGGAAAAATTTTTGTTCTCCCCGTTGAGCAGGCGGTTCGAATTCGAACCGGCGAGCAAGGGGACGAAGCTCTCTAAGTAGCTCAATCCAGATCGGAGCGCTCTCGCGCTAGAGGAGGCCGGCCAAAGTCCAAAGCAACCAGGCAACGGTTGCGTAAAGCGGAAAGGCCATTGCCTGCTTGAAGGTATCCATCCATGCCCCTGGCTTGGGCAAATTGCTTATCCAACCGGGGAAGATGGAAAGCGAGAGATAGGGAAAGGACAAGCCTATGGCAACGCTCGTAAAGATGCCAAAGGCGGGAATAATTTCCATGGTCAGGGCCGCTCCTACCGCAACTCCGAGAAAAGGAGCCATGCAAGGGGTTGCGACTACGGTGGCAAGAACCCCCGAGAAAAAGGATCCCGCGTAGCCTGATTTTCGGGAAAGCTCGGAGCCTACGCCAGTAAGGGAAAGTCCGATTTCAAAAACCCCGCTCAAGCTCATGGCGAAGATGAGGAGGAAAGCGGCCAATACAAAAACAAAAACCGGTTCCTGGAGCTGAAATCCCCAACCCAGGTCTTCTCCCAATGTTTCCCGCAATGCGAACAGGACTCCGACCAACACCCAAAAGGAAAGCACCACCCCGCAGGTAAAGATGACCCCATGACGGGAGATTTTGCTTTTCTCCTCACCGGCTTGTTTCACAAAAGACATAATCTTCAAGCCAAGTACGGGAAAAACGCAGGGCATTAGGTTCAGAATCAGTCCGCCAAGGAATGCGAAACCAAGGATGCTCGCAAAGCCTCCCGATTCGGGAACCAAATAGGGCTCACCGGTTTTTAGAACGGTCAGAACGGAATCCTCGGTCAAAACTTCGCTGAAGACAATGGGTTCGGTACCATCCGACGAACTCTTTGGCGTCGCCGGAGACGGAGCCCCCCCCTCACCGGCGGGCGGATAATAAACGTTGAGGGGCACGCCTTTGCGGCCATAGGACTCAAGAGACTTGAGTATGAGTGGCCCGCGCTTGGTCCAATCCGCCTTCAAGGGCACGACGTCCAATTCATTGAACTGATCAATCACTTCCGCCGATTCGTAAACCCGCTTGTTAAATTGGCAGGACTGACACCATTTTGCAGTATAATCAACGTAAACGCCCCTCCCCTCCGCCAATAAGGATTCTTGCCTTTCGGGCGACCACTCCTCCCACCTCAATCCACTGTCGTCCTCGTCCTTCGGGCAACCAAGCCAGATTCCCGCGACTAAAAAAGACAAGGACAAAAACCGGCCCCTTGTTTTTTGAACGGAAGAGTTGGTCGGTTGGTTCGTCTTTCCGTAGATCCAAACGGCCAAAGCCACCAAAATCATGCCAAGAAGAGCCCACAGGAAAGGCAGTTCGCTTTCCGAAGCTACCGATCCGGCATCAACGCTCAGGGATGAATTCTCGAGCGTTTCGCTGGCCGTTCCGTAGACAGCCTGGTCGATGCTCAAGTTGACCGACCATGCCCGGTCGAGGGAAGGGTGGGCCAAGACTCCGCGAACCAACCCCGGCAACCCATCCGCGGAATCCGATTTCCTGAGAGTTGCAAGAAGATGACCACCCTCGGTCCTGGCGAATTTTGGACGGAAAGCATGATCGAAAAAAGTTCCTTCCGCAAAGAAATCGAATTTCTCAATCTCCAGTTTTTCCAGGTCTCGAGCCTGCCACTCGATTCCGATGGATTCGCCCTTGGCAAGGGCGGAAACGCTCGAACCTTCGGGAATTGCGGTGGGGCGAGTTTGGGCCGAGACCAAGATCTTTTCGGCCGTTTGGGGATCAAGAACGGTTTTTGTCCCGGCCGAAAGTTCAAGTCCCAATTCCTTGCCGTAGGGGAGACAATTTGATTCATTGCAAACAAGGGCGGAAAGATTGCATCCGATCGAGATGGTTCCCGGAATCTCCATATCAGCCGAAAGAGTCAGTCGCGAAAGCAGCAAGATCTTTCCTTTGTAAGCATAGCTTGCGGAATCCTGATATTCGTAAAAATAGGGAGTGGGATAAAGCAGGGGCTCAACCATCACTTTATCGGGAACGATCCACTCGATTTCGGTGGGCAGGCCCGTGTCTCCGGAAGTTTTCCAATAAACGTGCCAACCTTTCTCGATCTCAATTTCGACCCCTAACCAAACTGCATCGCCGGGTTTGACCGTGCTGGAATCGGAAAACAAGCGTGCGGAGATCAATTGATCCGGATCAGGCGCCTGCCCCAAACCCGATTGAGCAAGAGTCAAAAGGGCAAGCGTGGCGATCCCGAATGTTTTTTTGGCAAACCTAAAAAAAATGGAGCTCATTCAAATCAAAAACGCGTTGAACAAGAAGAAATGAAATCAATGTGACGGCAACCGCCAAAACTGAGCCTCGACTCGTCTCCAAATGACACCGTTCACGGAAAGCTTGGATTGAGAGTGAAACTGCCTTTCGAGCTTTCCGAAAATTCGCGGGCGGGATCGGCCAAACTGCTCGGCATGGTCGCATAAGGGGGAAGAGAGACGAAAATATGGGTTTGAGGAACCCGGTCGATTCCCATTTCCATACCGGAGATAAGATGATCAAAAGATTTGTCCCACGGGATTTCGATCATTTGAGAGGCGGAAAAATTTCCATCGAAAAAGCCCAACCTCCGCAGGGCGATGTCATCGATGGAATCTTCGGTCAAGGGGAGCCTTGAAGGGTCCTCTATGGAAATCAACCATTTGCGGGCAGTGACCTTGATCAGATCACTGACCTCTTCGTCCGCTTTGGCAATGGGATTCGGGGAAAG